>CALCRD010000370.1 GCA_937894355.1 uncultured Bacillus sp. | reverse complement strand
TACACAACAAATCGTTGTCCATATTGCGTGATGTTAAAGAACTTTTTAACAGATCAAAAAATTCCGTTCAAAGAGGTTAATGTTGAAACAACTCCGGGAATGATGGAAGAAGTTGTTAGAAAAACGGGCCAAATGGGTGTACCTCAATCAGAAGTTAATGGTACATGGGTACTAGGATATGATCCACAAAGCATAATGCAAGCTTTGAATAAATAAGATTCGATTTCCCTAAACTAAACTAGTGGAAATAATAATGATGCTTAAAATTAGACCAATTACAATTATGAATACATTTTAAGGGACCTGTAAATGGTCCCTATTTTGTAGTTTAAAATTGGTCATGATAAGGAATTGATCAAAGTGAAGGTAATTCAAATTGGTTCTTTTGCTATTTTTTTAAAATGGCTCCTTTTTGGGGGAGCGATGATGATTGGTTTAATTTTATTAAAACTGTGGTTGCATCGGTCACAACCAAAAGATGTCAATAAACAGCTTTTTGATATCGTGACGAATAGTGTCTTTTGGGGATTTTTGATTTGGAAGGGAAGTTTGCTGCTGCTCGAGCCAAAATTGGTAATGAAAAGCCCGTTATCATTGTTATATTTCACTGGTGGAAGCACGGGTTTAATAATCGCCATCACCAGCGCAATTATCTATTTTATGTACAAAGCTAGGAAACAACAACTTACTGGTTTAGTAGCATTTCAGACGGTATTCATTTTTAGCGCAATTGTTTCGAGCGGATATCACTTTTTATCACAAGCATTTTTAGAAACTAGTATGGTTTACCATTTCATATTTGGTGGATTAACATTGCTGCTATTATTATCGTTTCTTCTTAATCGAAGTTTATTTTTTAAAAAAGAGATTCTAATCTTAGCAGTAGCGGGTTTACTCTTATTGGGACTTTATGATGTTACGCTTAAAAGTGATACCTTGGCATCCCAGAATCTTGAGCAGATTGATTTAAGTGATACTAAGCGGTTAGAAACAGGTGTTTTTGAAGGGAAGAAAGCACCGAATTTCCAATTGCAGACTTTGGACGGGAAGCAGGTTAATCTATCTGACTTCGCAGGAACAAAGGTGATTTTAAATTTTTGGGCCACCTGGTGCCCGCCGTGCAAAGCAGAAATGCCTCATATGGAGGGATTTTACGTTGAACACAAGAATGATGGAGTAGTCATTCTAGCCGTCAATTTAACTACTTCAGAGAAAGGTATTGGGGCTGTCGAGGAATTTCAGAAGGATTATCGGATAACATTCCCAGTATTACTTGATACTAATGGGGAAATTAGCGATACGTATCAAGCGATAACCATTCCAACTAGCTATCTGATTGATTCTAAAGGGATTATTCGTAAAAAAATTATCGGCCCAATGGATAAGAATATGTTGGTTGAACTTATTAACAGTGTGGAATAATGTTGGACGTTTTTTTTGCTAAAAAGATTGGAAGTATTGTTTATTTTGGTGTTAACCGCCATGACCTATAAAAATATCGTGAACGAAAAGGTGGAGCATCCCTCGAAGATTCGTGGGCTGTTTTTTTGAGAAGAATTAAGTTTCAAATCTTTTCTCTAACCGATTGATTGCCATTTCGGTCTTTGCTTGCTTGTCCGCTAAAAACTCAATATCCCATTCGAAGTTTTGTAACTGTTGCTTGGTTGTCATTACTTCAGGTTCAAGATTCTCAATTCTGCCTTCTGGCTTGTCCGTCTTGCTTAAGAGCCTGTCCATTTTTGCTTCAAGATTGTCAAATCTTTTGTTCATTTCAACCCTAGATTCGCGTATCTCATCTAAGATAATTGAAAACATTTCTTTAGTATCCACTTGGTCCACTCCTTTCTAATTATTTTATCCTCATTTAATTTAGTTAGGACTTACATTAGATAGTATACAGGGGTTTAGCCCACTATTAAAGCCAATTTGCTTGTTGATTGCTAGTGCTAGGCACTTGCAATCAACAAAGCTGAGCAAAATCAAAACTCTTTAAGCAAATCTAATTATTATAAAGCAAAGCTTGAGCTATTCCGACGAAGTACTCAGATTCGCGAATTATATGATTTAATACTACTTTTGCGATAGGGTTGCCACTAACTGCGGCACTATGATCTCTAATTTGCTCGCAAAGCTTAATAAAAGATAAGCTTTGTTCCAGGCAAAATGAAACCAATTTGAGAACCTGTTGATACAATTGGTCTGAAACTTGATACCCTGATCGAATCACCGATTCAATAAAACGGACAACTTGATTATGGGTGTCACTTAAGGCAGATTCCCACTGCTTTAAAGCATCTATATATTCCTGCTCAAGTCCCGAAACTAGCTCGCGAATGACAACGGTATGTTCTTCTTCTTGATGCTTCCAAAATTCTGCTTCATCCAATATCCGCAATGGCATTTGTTGCCCATAATAAAATTGCATAGACATCCCCCCAACTTAATCTATTCCAATATATGGGATAGGCTAGCGGAATATGTATGGGAATTGCTCACTTAGCCACTAAAGCGAACCTAATCGCATAATTGCCCTATTCCAAGTCAGTAGCATTCAGGCCCACTGTATCAAGAAAATGTGGGAATTTGAAACGGAGCCATACCAAGTTGGCTCCGTCTCAAAATAAGTAATTGGTTCTTGCCACGGCTGGGCGAAGTCGGACATTTGCTTTGAAAGTCGGACATATCGCCATAAGGTCGGACATTACCCCCGAAAGTCGAACATTCACCGCTGAGAGTCGGACATTTACCGCTGGGAGTCGGACATTTCTCCTTGAAAGTCGGACATTTACCCCCGAAAGTCGGACATTTCTCTCTAAAAGTCGGACATTTCCTCCTCATAGAGGCCTCATTTTGCTAAACAAACGGAAAATTGTTAATAAAAAACGCCATTTGTCCAAGAAAAGTTAACTTTTCAATCAAAAATTAGTTTTTTGAGGAGATTTTATTAAAAAATCCTCGATTTTTAATCATTTCTTAAAAAACTCATCATCTTTACCTGGCTTGGACATTTACCCCCGAAAGTCGGACATTTACCAATGATAATTTTTGGAGTTAGCCGCAAAATCACCAGTATTAACCTCGTGAAGTAAGTTATCTACTTCATCCACCACCAGCTGCAGCGCTATTATTCCGTTGCTGGATAGCGTTGATGCCCATAACAACAGCGATCAGTTCCTCTATGGGAAATTTTTCATGATAATTTGTTAATTTGAAAGCTGGGGATGAAAAAAAGCCACTTACCCTTTCAAATCTAGCAATTAGATTAGATTGCTCATCGAAAATGTCATACTGGCGGGAGAAAGCCACGGCTTGAATCGATAAGATACCTCTTCCATTGGAGTCATATTCAAACTTCTTGGATAAAAAGCTGAGCTTTTGTTTTAGCACACCGACTTCTATATCGCTTGAATCTGAAATCCGCCACTTATTGCTAAAAAAACGAAACTTCCCTGTCATGACCAAATGACCATTCTTATCTAAGACATCAACACTAGAGGAAAAGGCTGATTTTAAATCTAATTCCCCAACCTTGCCTTTGGTATTATTGTAAATTTCCGTCCGACCCTTCGAAAAGAAATTGTCTTTGAAGTAAAGTGTTTGATCCTTCATTTATTCCACTCCTCCGAAAAACTCATCTATCATTTAATTACGGTTTATTTTGCTAAAAGTTTCAACCTTCCTCTCATTATATCAGTAAAAAGATAAGGTAGATTGTAACACTTTAGAACAAAAACAGTCTATTATAATAGGTTGACCGAATGATGTGGAATTCTAAATAACTTAAAGAGGAGATTAATCATTGGCATGGGATTACTTGCCAAGTAGTCAGTTTTTCACAAAAGAATAAACCGTAAAGGAGGGATGCTGGATGATTAAACGAAAAATGCTGATGATAGCTGCCATATTATCATTGATTACAATCATATCGGCTTGTTCACCCGATTCCTCTGCTCCTGTAGATAGACAACCTCCAAAACAGAATGCAATTGAGCCTAAAGAGGTCAACTCTGCAGTCTTAACAGTTGAAGCTGTGGTGAAAAAGGCCGAAACGGGAATGACTTTGGGGAGTCCATTTAATGTTAATGATAGTGAGATGGAGACTGTAAAAGCTGAATTGGGCGAACCAGATCAAGTCGATCAAGTGGGTAAAGGTTACTACGCAACTTATAACCAATATAAGGTTGTTTTTGGATTTAATGAGGCCGAGGAGATTTTTGATATTCGCTCATATGAAGAAAAACTAAGTAAGATTACCCAGGAAATACTTGAGAAAACAATCGGTAAGCCTGCACAAGTTAAAAATGTAAATAAGGAAGCAATTTACATATACAAAATAGCTCCCACCATTGAACTGAAATTTATCATTCCCGATGATTCTAAGGGAGTTGATCATGTATCGGTTATTAATCTTGACCGGATAGCCGGGAATAATGGTGGAAAAGGTGGCACGAAAAATCCGGAGTATACGCTTGATATTAAAGGCCAATCGAATAAGCTAACGACCAGTGCATGGGAAAAAATGCTTCATTGGCGCCAGCAAATCGTCGCCTTTTCCAAAACTCAGGACCATGTTTATATGAATGGTCCTAATAAGAAAATGGTTGCTTTGACCTTTGATGATGGGCCAGATCGAACGATTACGCCGGCGATTATCGATATTTTAGATCGTAATCAGGTAAAGGGGAATTTTTTCTTTTTAGGTAGCGAGGTTATGAGACATCCGGACATTGTGAAGAATGCTTTCGATAAAGGTCATTTAGTTCTCAGTCATAGTTATAATCACGTCCAATTACCAAAAATATCTTCAGAAGCAATGGCTCAGGAGATAAGTCAAGCTGGTGAAGCCATCAAGTCAGTTATTGGCAAAGAACCTGCACTTCTCCGCCCACCGTATGGCGATGCGAATGAACCTGTTGCTACTATGGCTAAAAACCAAGGCTATTCGATTGTACTGTGGTCAATTGACACCCTTGATTGGTCGCAAAAGGAGCCGGAAAACATCGTGAAAAATGTGACCGATCATGTAAGAAATGGCGATATCATATTAATGCATTCCAATTCTGACAAAATAGCCACTAAAGAGGCCCTACCAATGATGATTGAAGCATTGCAGCGTCTAAATTTTGAAATTGTCGACCTAGAAACCTTGCTCAATCTTAAAGCATATCAATGAAATGGATTTAGTCGTTATGAAAATCATTTACGCATCCATGCGGGCAAACTCCTATGTGACCTTGAACAAACCGCTATTAGGTAGATTTCTACCAAGGTGAGGCACCTAATATAGTCATTAATACAAGCAACGAAAACTCCTTTTGCATAATTTATTTTAAAGCAGGCTTTAAGGCCGTCAAACGCACCATCCAGACAATAGTTGGGGGAACGCCTGAAAAAGTCCAATTAAGCTGAACGAACATCCAGCGGGATAAAAACCCTGCCATGATGAAGGTTCACTAAATTATCAATAAAAGGAAGTGAGTTGCTATCAGTACTTTTTATGCAAAATTAAGAGGGGAAAATGAAGTGCCATCCGTAAAAACGAAGGCCATGGGAGAGGTAATTTTTAAACTAAGTGATGATGGTAAAAGAATATTTTTCCTAATGGCTTTAGAAGATATCGACAATGTAACAGTCGCCCACATCCATCTTGGAAAAGAGGGTGAAAATGGACCGGTCGTGGTTACCCTATTCGGTCCATTACAAAAACCGGTGTCGATTGAAGAAGCGATGTTTAAAGGGACCATTACTAGACAGGATTTAGAAGGACCGTTAGCCTGGCGCTCAATATCCACGCTATACAGAGAAATTCGTCGGGAAAATACCTATGTAAATGTCCATACCGTTCAATATCCAGACGGCGAAATCCGCGGTCAGATTTTTGAAAAAAATTGATAAGAAGTTACGGTAAAAACTATTCCTAGCAATATAATTAGTTCGGCTGTCTCCGAATATGGAGGCAGCCGTTAATACTTCTGTTTAGTTTCTTAATACTTGAAAATCCTGGAGCTGAATCACCCGTTTATCTCCGACAGAAACTGTTTGCGCCAATTCAACTAAATATGGAGCAATATTGGCCGGATCTTCACCAATGCTAATCAAATTCGTCTTCATTGCTCCGGGATTAAATACATGAACATGAATTCCCTTTTTATGTTCTTCATCTTCGATAGAAAAGGATAGTGCCTCTACAGCGGCTTTACTAGCAGCGTAAGCGCCAAAACCAGCGGCTCCTTCTTTAACCAAGCCAGAAGTAATGTTGATGATATGTCCAGATTTCTGTTTTCTCATAATCGGGAGAACCTCTCGTGACATTAAAAAGACGCTAGTGGCATTATTGTGGAGCTGGTATTCCCAGGAATCCAATGGACTATCAAAAACTTGATACTGTTGGAAAACAGCCGCATTATTAATCAAAATATCAATTCCTTGGAATTTTTCGTAAGCTGCCTTTACCAATTTTTTTACATTAGTTTCTGAAGAAACGTCTGCTTGAACGGATAAAACTTTCACACGATACTGACTGGAAATCAACTCTTCAACTTTCTCGATTTTTTCAACATCACGACCGCAAAGCACTAGATTAGCCCCTGCTTTTGCATAAGCAATCGCTGTCTCTTTCCCTAAACCACTACCTGCCCCAGTGATTAAAGCTACCTTGCCTTTTAAATTTTTCATCAACACGCCTCCTTTTTTTAAAGATAAATTCTTAAACTTATATGTTTACTAGTGTATAACGGATTAAATTAAAAGTCAATATATTCTGAAAATTTAGAAAACTTCAAGAATGAATGGTGTTTAATTCCTTTCTACACAAAAAAGATCAGTCCCCCCAATATTTTTTCCGTGTTTATCAATCAAACAGGAAATCAAATATTGGTATTAGGGGGACTGATCTAATGGTTTACGGAATGGCGCTATGCAGGGTTTCGACTTCCGTCCGCGTCTCGTTTGAATAGGGTTCTACGGAAGAATGGAACAACAAAACGGTCTAAACCAAATCTTCCTGCATTATATCCGGCAAACAATATGATTGTTCCAAAGAAAATATCCGTTGGATTATGTGATACAGTTCCAGCCAAGAAAAATGAGTAGTTCATTAGTAAAGCGAAAAAGGCAGCAGCGGTCGTTAAGCAACCGAGAATTAAGCCTAAGCCAATTAAAAACTCACCCATTGGTACAATTACGTTGAAGATTTCCACATTCGGTAGTGCAAAGTTTTTTAAAAAGGATACATACCAACCATAAACAGAGGCTCCATCTGGACCTTTGACTGGGTTCTTCGTTGCATTTGTTAAAAATCCCGATGCATCAAATCCATCAGCAAGCTTATGATAACCAGCTGTCATCCAGTTATATCCTAAATACAGGCGAAGGAGTGTCAAAAGTATAGCTGAGACATTACTTTCTCTTAACCATCTTACAAACATTGAGGTTCCCTACCTTTCAGTCAAAATAGATGATGCTATTCATACCTTGATATTTCAAAATAAGTTAATTGTATAACCATATTCATGAAATGAGAGTAGGTAAACGTTTCCCATGAATATTCTTTGAAATATCACTGAAACCCATATTGTTTAACATGGTTTACCTGGTGTTATTATGCCACTGAATTCAATTGAAATACGCAAAAAAACTGATATGAAAATATCGCCAAATAATAAAGAATTTGCAAGATAATCAAAGATGGCATATTAAATCAATTAGTTCAACAAAATAGATGTGTCGAATTTAAAAAAAGATATTGCCGAGAAAATTGAAAATTTATAATTTTTGCTACCCATTTTTAAAAAAAGTATTATAATAGGGGTAGGGGTAATTGGCAATGGAAATAATCAGTTCCATTACTACCTCTAAGTATCACCGGGTATTATGGATTTGAAAGTCGAATGAGGAAAACATTTTTTAGAAACATATAACGGCAGGACAACATGATACAAATTTTGCTCTTTTCTAATCATTTTTTCCAGCATATCCTTGGACTTATATTTAAAAATACTTTTTTATAAGGGAGAAGATTTACAAGATGTATATCGTTTTGGTAGTTATGTTGCTTGCTGCATGTTTAACGTTGTTTTTTAGTGGGTATTATTTGGCAGCGATTAAACACAATTACGGGAAAAGTGTTTTAATTGCTATTCCACTTACAGTAGGTTTATTTATGTTTAACATTATTTGGGCCTTATTGGAGCTAGCAAAAACACCACACTGGCAATAATTTTATATTTATTATTTAACATCATCCTCTACCTACAGAGGTCTTAAGAAAGTATTTCTTTGAAAAAAGAGATGCTTTCTTTTTTTGTGGTTTTTGAACCCATAAACGCTGCGTTTCATCACTAAATCCAGAAAAAGCCACGCGTTATTACACTGAAAAAACTACATCGAATTTCGCTGAAATCTTCTTTAGAAAAGTTTTTTATACTGGTCAAAATTTGTTAATAATTTGTTCATAATCAAAGGTTATGATGAAATAGTAAACAACAAGGAAAAATTGCTAGGGTCGTATTTTTAACAAACGAAAGGAGAGTTAAAGATGATTGAGATAAATGAAACTAACAACGAAATACCTCAACAAGAGCCTGCTTCCCAAATAAAACCGCAAAAATCCTTCTTAAAAACTGTGTTTTTAACCATTACAGCAGGGATAGTTGGTTCTGCATTGACCCTTGTGGCCATTCCACATGTAGATTTCTTCGAAAACATATATCTGAAAGCAATCCAGGAAGAAGTTAGAGGGACAACAGGGCAAATAAATTCTACCAAGGACGCTCCAATTGTTACCAAGACATCCACACAATCCAATACAAATTCATTGGCTGATATAATCGAATCGGCTTCAAAGGCAATCGTGGGAATTGGTAATATTCAACAACAAAATAATTATTTTTCACAAAATATTCGCGGCGGCGGCAACGTTGAAACAGGTTCTGGATCAGGTGTAGTCATCAAAAAAACCAAAGATGCAACTTTTATCGTCACCAATAATCACGTCATCGAAGGAGCAAAAACGATTGAAGTCTCCCTCTATAACGGTGAAAAGGCCACTGCAGAACTAGTTGGAGCCGATGTCCTTTCTGACTTAGCGGTGGTAAAAATTGCTGCAAAATACGATGTCTCCGTGATTGATTTTGGTGATTCTTCAATATTACGACCAGGTGATCAAGTGGTCGCAATTGGGAACCCGCTGGGCATTGAATTTCAGCGTACGGTAACCCAGGGAATCGTTAGTGCCATTAATAGAAGTATTGATGTTTCGACCTCGGCCGGCAGATGGACGATGAATGTCATCCAAACGGATGCGGCAATAAACCCAGGAAACAGCGGTGGTGCACTCATAAATTCAGCAGGCCAGGTTATTGGAATCAACAGCCTAAAAATTTCCGAAAATGGAGTGGAGGGAATCGGATTCGCCATTCCAAGTAATGATCTGTTACCAATCGTTAATGAAATTATTCAAAAGGGAAAATTTGATCGCCCATATCTCGGAGTCAGTCTAGCCAACGTTAGCGAGATTCCGCAAAATTATATACCAAAGGACCTTCCGAACAGCGTAACTTCTGGAGCCATCGTCATGGAAATTGACCCTAATTCCGGTGCCGCCAAAGCCGGAGTCGAAGTTCAAGATGTCATCGTTTCCATCAATAACCAAAAAGTGGAAAACTCCAACGACTTAAGAAGCTATCTGTACGCAAAACTAAAAGTCGGAGACAAAGTAACCGTGAAAGTCTATAAAAAAGGTCAACTCAAAACAATTGAACTAACCTTAACAAGCACGGCAACGAATAATTGACAAACTAAAAAGGCCTCCCGGGGCCTTTTTTTGTTGGCTGTGGTAATGTTAAAAGTTGATTTTAAATTCACTGACGAAGTCTTGTTCTAATTTAAGAACCAGCAGAAGCGGAGATTTTCCGGTTAAATGCTAAATAGAGCTCGTTTCGGGGGAAATAAGCGGAGATTTGAGACTGTCGATTAACTCATTTAACCTTTTGGAAAACGAAGATTCCAACTATTTTTTGCTTAAAAAGAAATAAAAAGCTGTAAAAAGTAGCTTTAAAAGCAAATATTTGGTCACGATTTCATTAAATTGGGGTTGCTGAATTTCGCTTGCATAGTTAATCGACAGTCTCATTTTTTCGCTTATGCCAAGCAAAATCCTCCTTTTTTACGTTTTTTATCCAATAGGAGGAATTTCTCCGTCTATTGAAGGGCTTTTTTATGCTAATCACGATTTAAGCGGAATTTTTAAGTCTATTTTCAGGTTGGATGCCCAACTTCATCCCCTCACCAATATGGATGAATCCCAATAATCCTGGTGAGCCCTAAGGTTCCACGAAGAGTGCCTGGAGCGAAATCACCTGCCATGTTTAACACAGCCTAAAACAAGCAAAAAAAGAGGCTAACCATTTGTGGCCAGCCAGAGAGTTAGAGAGGTTTTAAAAAAATTAACCGTTAAAACTAACAGAAACACCTTAGGCTTTTGGAATGGTTGATCCCGCATCGCACTAAGCTTAGAAAATCGAGGTCCCTTAAAGTTTCGATTTTCCCCAATGAGGCTTTTCCGAACCCCACTATATGAAGCCAATTGTTAATTAAAAATCAAGCGCTGAAAAGCAAGTGTCTCTACCAGCTCTCAACCACTTGTTTTTCCATGTCTTAATAGTAATAAACATCTATGTAGAACTTATGGTGAACTTATGTGGAAGTTGTGAAGATTTTCACCCCTTCTTTTGGGAAAATTTGATGCAAACTGGATCAGGAATGGCGATATCTATTTGTTCTAGCGCCAATCTCCCGGTGGTCGCATCTCTAGAAAATAAAACCAGATTGCTCGATTCCTGGTTTGCAGCCACAATAAACGCTTCACTAGGATCTAGCACGAAATCTCGTGGCCAGTTTCCTTCGGTTGAGGTGTGTTCTATAAAGTCAAGTTGCCAGGTTTCTTGATTTACGGAAAATACGGCAATACTATTGTGTCCACGATTTCCTGCGTATAAAAATCGTCCATCAGCGGAGAGGTGGATGGCGCTCCCTTGATTGTTTTCGGTAAAGTTGGTCGGAAGGGTGGAAATTGTTTGGATTTCCGTAAAGCTGCCAGTTTCCGCGTTGTATTGCAGGGATAAAACTTCAGAACTAAACTCAGTTAAGCAATAGGCGATATAACCGTTTGGATGGAAGGCCAGATGTCTCGGACCACTCCCCGGTTTAATATCCAATCGGGCGACTTCGCTCAATGTTCCCTGTGCGGAAATTTCATAGGTAATCAGCTTATCAATCCCTAAATCGATAGCGACAATATATTTCTCATCTGGCGTGAATCCAGCGTAATGAGTATGAGCCTTTTCCTGACGCTTATCGGGCCCAGAACCTTGATGCTTGGCTGTGGAAGGCTTTGGTGCGATTCCACCATCGTTATCTTGGAGGGAATAGGCATCCATTGTCCCTTTATGATAATTTGCCGATAGCAGATAGTGATTTTCTGCATCCACACTTACATGACAAGGCGGAGCACCCTCAGTCAATTGTCGATTTATTTCTTGTAGCTCACCTTGCCCATTGACCACGTAGGCAATTACCCCACCTAGGTCGTCTACTTTAGCTACAGAATAAAGATATTGCTGATTGTTGCTTATAGTCAGATAGGTTGGATTGTCAATTTTAGCAGCAATCCTCACCTCAGAAATTTTTTTTGCCCGAATGTCTAATGTAAATGAATAAATTCCTTCACTTGCACCCTTCGTATACGTCCCAACATAACCAGTAAATTTCCCGTTGTTCGCCATTTGGGAAGCCCCCTTTTTAATGAAAATAGATGTTATCTCAAGTGTAACTCGTTGTGAAATTGCTATGAGATAACTTTAACATATTCGTTAGAGAATTTTCGCATTGCTGCCGGAACATGTTTGGATGCAAGGTTAAATTTTACATATTCCTATGAAAATCGATAAGCTATGAGAGCTATTTCAGAATCCTGACGCATAGCATCTAAAAATGGTGACAATAAGCCCTCCAGACCTTACTATGGAATTAGATAGAGAGGGGCGATTCTTATGCAGGTGCGGGTATTTGCAAATCTCCGGGAAATTTGTGGCGGAGTTTCGGTTGAAGTTCAACCAAAAGGAAATCGGGTAATTGATGTATTGGATAGTATGATTGCCATGTATCCAGACTTAAACGACGAAATCTTTACCGAAGAAAAGAAGCTCAAACCTTTTGTTCACGTTTATTTGAATGGGAAAAATATTATTCATGCTGATGGTTTGGAAACTGGCGTCAAGGAAACTGACCAGTTTGCCCTATTCCCTCCGGTTGCAGGAGGCTAAGGTGGTTGCAAGGAATATGATTAGTCGAGAGCTAGAATTTCGTGGAATTAATCGACGGTCTTTAGAAATCTATTTTGAAGAGCTAGGTGGAAAACGTCGTCAGACCGCTAGTGTTATTGATAGTGCTAATGCTATTGCTAATGCTAAAACAAATGCTGAACCGGAATCTGATGGATTTCTTGCAGTCTTTGTTGGTGATGGCTGGGAAGGTCAGATTTTAAGTGAAGAGGAGATTTCATTCACCAAAGTTATTAAAGTTAATGCTGTTCATGTCCGCTTTTTGGCAGGGGATGAAGCGGGATTAGCTGAATTGATAAAGAAATATCGTTTTAAAACTACTCGAGTCGGAGGCTAAGTTGTTGCCTCTGGCTCTTTTGTTTTTTCCTTGAAGGAATTTGAATTTGATTGTATTGATTGTATTAGTCTTTTCTTGGGCTTTGGGAGGACGGAAAGTTCATGTGTTTTAGATGGGTAGTAGATGAGACCTCTATTAGTACCCTGATGTTGGAGGTTCATGGAGTTGAGGATTCGGTTTGCAACTTGTCGATCATTTAGATGGGTCAATGCTCTAAATTGTTTGTTAGAAATAGAATTATTGATAATCAGAAAATAATCCAGCAATTTTTGCTCGTGAGCAGTTTTTGATTTGTGGTGGCACACGGGGCATTTCCATGTACCATAGGTGTGCTCCATTGGGCTGTGAAGACAAGGGGGACAAGTCACGCCTGTAAGAGTATCTCCCTTTGGTATTTTAAAATAACTAAGAATATCTTTATCAAGAGGAGTATCCTTTTTAAGAAGAACCTTGCCAACTTTTTTCATTTCTTTAACTGAAATGCAATCGGTTGGGTACATTCTGTCGAAAATGGCTATTTTCTGAAGGACATTTATAATATTGGGCGAAAACCCCTAGCCCTTTAGGGTAGTGGGATGTAAACCTTTCAACCTTGTTCTTGTATATATTTTCTAATAATTCCCTCACCTACATTCCCTATCGTACAAGCGAAATATCCATCACTTCAAAAGGTTCGTTCTTTCCAAAAATGTCTTTTTAATTCTACAGAGTGTTTTTGCCATAATTCATAAATTGAAATTTGTTTTAACCATCTTACTATTTCTAAAACACTTACCTTTGGTTCACTTTCAACTGATAGATGGATATGGTCTTTGTCAATCTCCATTTCTATTATAGAAAAACTATATCGTTGACTACTCTCTGTGAAAATTGCTTTAATTTCTTCTCAATAACCAATAATAATTTTTTGCGATACTTACACGAAAATTAAATGGTACATCCACAAGAATTTACTATGACTACGTTTGTGTACTCCATCTTAGCCCCTTTCCATATGAAATTAACTGAACTAAATCCATTCTAGGTACTTTCTTTAAT
>CALCRD010000369.1 GCA_937894355.1 uncultured Bacillus sp. | reverse complement strand
GACTGGATTTCTATGTTTTTATGAGATGATAATATGACGAATAACATGAAAGAAGAAAGCCTTTGCTAGAATTCACTCATGAAGTGAATCAAGGAAGTCGAATCATGAAGCAAACGCGCCCACATTGCCTAACATAACCGCGGTCGCGGTCGCCGGAGGGTAGAAACTGAAAGAATTCGGCTTAAGGTTAGGCAACGTCAGGAACCCGCAGACGATATCTGACATAGGGGGTGAGACGCCCGCCATCGTAGCGGGCTAATTAACCCATTAAGTAAAAATAGGAGAAATAAATCATGAGCAAAAAATTATATACATTAGGTTGCTGTGGGCTAGATTGTGGTTTATGCCCGAGATTTTATACCGAAGGTTCTTCAAAATGTCCCGGTTGTTACGGTGTTGATTTTGAAAACAAACACCCCTCTTGTTCTTTTATTACATGTTGCGTGAAGAAAATGGACTTGGAAGTTTGTGCAGAATGTGGCGATTTTCCTTGCCCTAAATTTGATAAAGAGACAGGGGAAACTGATTCATTTGTAACTCATAGAAGGGTTATTCCAAATCAGAAATTTATAAAGGAATATGGAGTTACTGTTTTTATTGAACAACAAAAAAGGCGAATTAGTATCCTACAAAATATGTTTAAGTCTTTTGATGATGGGAGATGTAAAAGCTTTTACTGCCTAGCAACTGCATTGCTTTCACTTAAAAGTTTGGATGAATCATTACTAAAGGCAGATAAGATAATAAAAGAAAAGTCTATTGAAAAAACAGATGTTAAAAGTAAAGCAAAAATATTAAGAGAAATTTTGGATCAATGCGCAATCGAAGAAAATGAGGAGCTAAAGTTGAAGAAAGTAAAGAAATAATTTTAGAAAATGTAAGGTTGACGCTTCACCATCCTTGGTTTCGCTAGCGGAAGCGCGCCCACTACATCAGATATCACGGCATTGCCGCTTTGGGCCGCGGGGGGCGTTTCATGAAGAAAAAGCGAAGATGTCGGTCATGAAGAATTCGCGGCCACATCGATTCGCTAACCGAGTCGGCGGGGAGGGCGGATCAGGGAAGATGGCCCGCCTGTAAGCTCATCGACGTCGGCAATGCCAAACGTTATGTGAAATGCGTTAAGGTGGTAAGTGGGTCTAGTTTTTGGGTAGATAATAATAAAGTGGTGAAATCAATTGGAGAAAATGTTAGATACAAGAACCGTTAACTTATTATATTGTTCACTTTCGAAAATATTAGGTGTTAAAGAAAATCATATACGCTACTATATAGAAAAGAATATGTTCGAACTCCGCGTGTTAGTATATAAATAGTGCAAGTCAAACTTGGACAGATCCTCTTAAAAATTATAGACTAAGATTAGGAGGATGAAATCAATGTCCAACAAAAAAAAGAGATATTCAAAACAATTTAAACTAGATGCGGTGACCTATGCCCAGGAGCATCCACACCTTAGCAATAACAGTATTGCCTCAAATTTAGGTATCTCCGCTAGCACCTTAGGCAAGTGGATAAAAAAAGCTGAAGAAGGAGCCGAAATACATCGCGGTTCAGGGAACTACAGTTCCGATGAGGCTAAAGAAATTGCCAGACTTCGTAAAGAACTTAGAGATACAAAGGATGCCTTAAATATATTAAAAAAAGCAATCAGCATTCTGGGCAACTGAAAGAGCACCTTTTTTCGCAAACGGCCTCAATGGAAAAGGAACTTAAGCGAAAAGGTAAGCGCCGCCTCAATATCAGCGGAGTGCTGCAGATTCTAGGCGTTTCACGAAGCGGTTATAATAGCTTTAAGAAAAGAGAATCGGAATCAAAAATGTCACGAGCAGATTATATCAAACAGTTAATTCTAGAGATCTACTTTAAATCCAAAAGGATCTATGGTGCTCCTAAAATAACCATGGAGCTTAGAAAGCAAGGTATAAAAATTGCTGAAAGAACCGTTGGGAAATATATGCGTGAATTGGGTATTAAAGCCCATTATATCAAAACGCCTAGAGTCCCTTATGCTAACCCGGATTTTGATATTGATCTCAAGAACTTGCTTCAAGAGCGGTTTAATCCCGAAAATCCCAACGCAGTCTGGTGTACAGATATTACCTATATAAAAACTGATGATGGGTTTGTATATTTAACTAGTATCATGGACTTGTTTTCCAGAAAAATCATTGCTTGGAGGCTATCAGATTCCCTTGAGGCAAAATGGGTAGTGGAATGCATAGAGGAAGCAAAGAGATACCGGCTTATCGCAGAACCCCTGATTGTTCATTCTGATCGAGGTTCACAATATATCTCTGAGGCTTACCTTGAGGCTCTAGGCGAGCTAAAGCCAAGCTATTCCCGGAAAGCTAGCCCATGGCAAAACGCTTGTATTGAATCATTTCATGCATTGATTAAGCGTGAATGGCTCTATAGCTTTGAAATCCGGGATTTTGAACATGCCTACAAACTGGTTTTTGAGTATATTGAAGCTTTTTATAATACCGTAAGAAGTCACAGTCATTGCGGTTATCTGTCCCCGGCCGAATATGAAGAGTATTATCACAAGAAATTACAAGGAATTTCAAAAAAGGCAGCATAAAATTAGGATTTGTTCGAGTTTAAGTTGTACTTTCTATTGACATAGTACCCCTCCTGTTGTACTCATCGGCAAATGATATAGATATTGAGGATTTTTTTGGGTTTCTAAGTGAGAAAAATCAGCAACCTGTTATAACTCTAAACAAAGTTACAATTGCTCATCTTACTTCGCGCTTAGAAAATGATTGTAATAAACTCAAATTAGAGCCGCTTTATAACTTATTTGATGCTCTTACAAATGATACTGATTTAAAACGATTCTTTGGCGATGAAGGGTTAAAATTTATCGAGAAAAATGGGCAAATCTTGACTCGTTTGGATGGGGAGTTGGTCGATTGGTCAGATTATTTTGTTGATACGAAAGAACCAGTAGCAAGAATGATTTACAGACGTTTTATAGGATATGACTGTAATAGTATAGATAGATGTATCAATGGTTTCTTGTTCAACGGAGAGATATATAAATGCCCGAGCGTTAGGCATATATATGATTGTCCCGAAATTGTTGATAATATATTGAGGGTGTTAAATAAAAAAGATGCAATCTCTAAATGGGTTAAAAATGCTACCCCCTATATATTTGTTTTTAAGGCTGATCTTCAAGATATTATTTTTGATGATGATGATAGTTTGAATAATGAACAAAAACAATATCATATTTTACAGTATTGTCTTTTTTACCTGCTCAAACAAAGTAAAAATGATTGGAGCGAATATAATAATCCGATGGTCCGATTAAAAAGTAACCTTAACATTTTAGAAAAGGATATTATTGAAAAAGTTAAAATTGAATAGAGGCCGCACTTCACATAACAGCAGGGTTTGGGCAGGGGTGCGGATAGCAAATTCAAGATGTCAAATCAAGAAGCCGAATCATGAAGGAGTCGCACCACACCTGCGACCCTAAGTGCAGTCGCACTAAGGGTCTCGGCGTCGCAAACCCGCGGACGTTAGATGAAATTGTCCAAGCTGGTATCTTGTATTTTTGGAGTGGTAATTATAAAAGGGGTAGGAGGCTATATTGTGGAAGATATTGAGAAAAAGGTAATACTTAAGTGTAGCGTCTGTGGAAATGATCAGTTTTTTGTGGATGATCAAATTGCTGAATTGCTACATGCTCCTGACGATACGGAAATCAAATGCTCTGATTGTGGACGGATTGTTACAAAGGAACAGTTAATTGAGGAAAACAGTTACATAATTAATGAAAATCTTGAGGACGTTAAAAACGACGTTAAGAAGCAGGTTAAAAAAGAACTTAAGGATATGTTTAGGAAGTTTAAATAAGGAGGTCGTCATGGACTCGGTAAAGTTATTGTTCGTGGCAAAAGCGGTATTTAACGCGGTGGTAAAGTATGGGTTACCATTTCTGGCATTATTTTTGTCTATATTATCATTTTTGGATTCAAGGAAAGCCAATAAGGTTCAAGAAAGACTCAACAAAATTGAGGAAAAACTTATGATTTATGAATTAGAAGAAAAAGAATTGGAACGTAAGGAAGCTACCAAGGCCTATGTAGAAGCTAGGGTTATGCATGTTTCTAGGAATAGCTATCGGTTAAAAGTTTGGAATTCCGGTAAATCAACTGCGTACAAAGTTGATTTTAAAGTTCCT
>CALCRD010000368.1 GCA_937894355.1 uncultured Bacillus sp. | reverse complement strand
CGAAGGTGTCCGAAGTTCCCCCAACTTCGGACACGAACTGATAAATAGACGGAAAAATTCCCCTTAATTAGAGATTTTAATAAAAAATAGCTTCAATAGACGGAGAGATTCCGCCTATTGAAGCAAAAAACGCAAAAATAAGGGATTATGCTATGCATAAGCGGAAAAACTCCGCTTATTCCCCCCGAAATGAGCATTATTTTGCAAATAACCGGAAAATCTCCGCCTATTTTCCCTGCTGGCGTGAGTTGGCTAAGGCGCTTCTGCTTTCTTAGCGCATAGCCCAGTTAGGAATCAGTTTACCAATCCACGGAATCCGTTTTATATCTTCTTTGTGCAATAATTTAAAAACAAACAGCAGTACAAAATAAATCACCGACATTTCCATCGTAGCGAGTATCACTTTTAGTGCTAGGGAAGATTGGACTAAGAAGTGTCCCAGCAGCCAAAAACCTGACCATCCTGTTATGCCGATGACGATGAATGTTTTGACATATTCCCAAACGTAAACGGAAAAAGAAATCCTTTTTAACACTGTGGCAAAATGAAGGAAAGTGACTAATACAAATCCGGTAATGATTCCTAGTGCTGCACCGTTGATCCCGAAACTAGGTTGGCTGGCCAAAATAAAGATAACAGCTGTTTTTACGCCGGCACCAATGAGGCTGTTAATCATGGCAGCACGGGCCAAGTTTAGCGCCTGTAGAGTTGCTTGTAAGGGTTGCTGATAGTAATAAAAAATAAAAAAGGGAGCCATAATTTTAATAAATGTGGTCCCGCTTGAAGTCCCGTACATTAACTTCATAAGTGGATCTGCTAATACAAACAGTAATACCACGGCTAATCCACCTGTTAAAAAGGTTAAGCGAAGTGCTTGCTGCAGGCGATATTCGATTAATTTTGTATCATTAAGAGAATTGGCCTCACTAATGGCTGGGACGAGTGAGGTCGACAATGAATTTGTGATAAATGAAGGCAGGAACAACAGCGGCAATGCGTACCCAGTTAAGGCACCATATTGTTTGGTGGCCACGACCGTGACAACTCCTGCTAGTGCCAGACTATGTACGACGACAATCGGTTCAAAAAACCAAGAAATCGAGCCAATCATCCTACTCCCTGTTGTTGGCAAGGCAATACTCATCAAATCTTGAAAAGTATCCCGGCCACCTTGGACAAATTTGAAAAAATTAGTCCGTAATTTGAATCGTTTTTTAAGTTTAAAGCTAGTGAATAAATAAACGAGGGAGATCAATTCTCCAATGACCGAGGCAATCATCGCCCCTGCTGCTGCATATTCAATTCCATAAGGTAAAAATGCCTTTGTTAGCAGGGCAATCAAGGAAATTCTAATAATCTGTTCTAGTATTTGGGAAATCGCTGCCGGCTTCATATTTTGTCTTCCTTGGAAATAACCGCGGATTACCGAAGAAACGGCGACGATGGGAACAACGGGTGTAATAGCTAACAATGGATACATGACCCGTTCGTCTGTAAATAATGTTTGTGAAAGATAAGGCGTTAATATGAGTAATGCCGGAGTGAAAATAATGGATAAGGATACTGTTGTTGCCAGTGAGACTGTTAAGATTTTTTTTATTTTAGCAAAATCGCCTTTTGCTTCAGCCTCGGCAACATTTTTTGCAATCGCAACTGGTAACCCCAATTGGGTAATGGTGATCACCAAAACTAGAGTGGGGTACGCCATCATATATAGACCGACGCCTTCTTCGCCGATAAAACGGGCAATGACAATTCGGTTAATAAATCCTAATATTCTAGTAATAAAGCCTGCTAGTAATAAAATCATTGTCCCTTTTAAAAACTTCGACATTCCTCTCCCTGCCTTCTCAAACATGCTGATATCATATACAATTAACTATATGCAAGAATATGGACAAAGCATGACTAAAACTTAAAAGCGGAAGCGGCTGTTCAGCCCCGACAAGCATAAGGCGAGCCGGCCAGAAGGTTGCACTTTAACCTTTTGGGTGGATTGACTTATGACTCGAGGGGTTAGCCGCTGGAGCTAGTCAAAGCTATCAAATGGAATATAATAATCATCCAAAATGGATAATGGAGTAGGAGGCGGGTAATATGAATAATGGCCATGAATACGACCGATTTCGTGAAAATGTTGGTCCTGCATTAAAAAGTAAGCTAGAGGAATTTTCAATTCTAGGCTATTCAACTATTACAGAACAGGATTTATGGAATTTTTTAACGATGAAGAAATGGCGTAAACCTAACACAGAAATCCATTTATATGAAATTGTGCAAGCAATATTAGGAGCTAAAATTGGAGAATATATGAATTTTGCATCAGTTGAGGCGATTAAAAAGACAGATTTTTCGTTCGGAAGTGAAGAAGACCGAAACGAATTGCTCAAATAATTAATAAAAATTATTAACATTTTCTGACTTTTATCCTGCTAAATTGACATCATTTATTAACTGTTTCATAATGGAAATATTGGCTTTGTTACATATTTTTCTTAATTTATTTTTCGAAAAATAGATTTAGTGAATTAGTTACATTGTTGACGGTTTTTTAAGGAGGATTTATACATAATGGTGAAGCGAAGTCGGATTGTTGCCTTTTTAATCTTCATTGTCATTTTCGCAGGATTAATGGGGGCAACAGGTAAAAACATCATAAGCAATATCAAGCTTGGTTTGGATCTTCAGGGTGGTTTTGAAGTTTTATATGAAGTAAGCCCAGCTGAAAAGGGTCAAAAGATTGACCAAAAAGTATTGGCAAATACGGTAAAATCATTGGAAAAACGGGTAAATGCATTAGGTGTAAATGAGCCTAATATTCAAATTGAGGGTAAAGATCGAATCCGGGTTCAGCTTGCTGGGGTAACGGATCAAAATAAAGCCCGCGAAATGCTATCCACAGAAGCCAATCTGACTTTTCGTGATGCAAATGACCGTTTAATGATGGATGGAGCCGACCTTGAAGAAGGTGGAGCCAACCAAACATTTGATGAAAATGGTAAACCAAGCGTTTCTCTTAAATTGAAGAGCGCTGAAAAATTTAAAAATGTAACAACAGAAATATTAAATATGGCTCCAAATAACGTTCTGGTTATTTGGCTTGATTTTGAAGAAGGTAAAGATTCTTACAAAACAGAAATTACCAAAGAAAATCCAAAGTTTCTTTCTGGTCCATCAGTAAGTGAAGTTTTCAATAGCAATGAAGTTTCGATTGTGGGAAGCTTTACTATCGAGGAAGCCCAAACACTAGCTAAACTTCTAGATGCTGGGGCATTACCAGTAAAGCTTACTGAAACATACTCAACATCAGTAGGAGCTCAGTTTGGTGAGCAGGCAATGAATTCGACTATATTTGCTGGAATAATCGGTATTTTAGCTGTTTTCTTGTTTATGATTGCTTATTATCGTTTCCCAGGTTTTATTGCAACAGTCACTCTGACAATTTATATGTTTATTACCCTTCTTATATTCGATTGGATGAATGTGGTTCTTACTTTACCAGGGATTGCCGCATTGATACTCGGGGTCGGGATGGCGGTTGACGCCAACATCATTACCTACGAGCGGATAAGGGAAGAAATTAAAGTAGGTAAAACAATCAAATCTGCCTTTAGCGCAGGAAATGACAACTCATTTTCTACGGTAACAGATGCTAACCTAACTATGTTATTAGCAGGGGCCGTGTTGTTCTTCTACGGTACTAGTTCTGTTAAAGGTTTTGCAACTAGTTTAATCATCAGTATTTTGGTCAGCTTTATAACCAATGTATATTTATCAAGATGGTTATTGGGACTATGGGTAAACAGCAATTGGCTGAAAACGAAGCCAGGTTGGTTTGGTGTTAAGAAAAGTGAAATTAGAAGTCTGAAAGAAAATATTGATACACTTGACTTACCAACTAAGTTTGATCGAATTGATTTTGTTAAACACCGTCGTAAATTCTTCATTGGGTCAGGAGTTCTTCTTGTAGCGGGAATCATTATTCTGCTAGTTCTTAAGTTGAATTTGGCCATTGATTTTACACA
>CALCRD010000367.1 GCA_937894355.1 uncultured Bacillus sp. | reverse complement strand
ATCCCTGGAGACATTATTAAACCATACATCTCTTTATTCCTTCTTGGGTTAGGCTGTTTTGTCATCTACCGATTTCTCTTTAAGAAAACCGTGGTATCACATAAAAAATCATCTAAAATAAATCATAAGTTTTACATGCCCCTGGGCTTTTTTGCTGGATTCTTTGACTCCACAGGTGGCGGTGGCTGGGGGCCGATTGCGACTCCTGTACTGCTTTCCAAAAACAATATCGAGACTCGTAAAGTAATCGGATCGGTTGATACAAGTGAATTCGCCATTGCTGTTTCCTCGACAATCGGATTTTTAATTTCTTTAGGATGGTCACAAATTAACTGGTATTGGGTTGTTGCCTTGATGATTGGCGGAATCATCGCTGCCCCGATTGCCGCATGGGTAGTTAAGATAGTCCCCTCACATTTGTTGGGAGTGTTAGTCGGGGGAATGATTATCCTTACTAATGTTCGTACCTTGCTGCATACGATTAATATTACTGGCACTGGTTTAGTTGTCGTTTACAGTATTCTTGGTTCCCTTTGGTTACTAGGAGTTGTATACGTCGCCACAAACCTAAAAAAGTTCAAAATCCAAAACAGCATCCATTAACGCACTAAAGCACTGGGGGACTGTCCCCCAGTGCTTTAGTGCGTTGACGCGTTTTTTTGTTTTTGTTTAGGCTGATTTTGCGGTTGGTTCGGGGGTTGGTTTGTTGTAGGTTTTGCTGAGTACGTAGCCAAAGAATGAGGCTAGTACTTGTTGAAACAGCATCCCGATGACAACGGGGACGGCAACGGCCGGTTCAAAGTAGGCAACAGCTAGGACCGCGCCCGCGCTAATATTCCTCATCCCTCCTGTAAACGTTAAAGTTACCACATCTTCCCGCTTCCATTTTAGGAACTTTCCGATCAACAAAGAAATGATGTAACCTGAAGCAGATAATGTAAATGACACTGCAGCTATTAGAATTAGTTTTAGATTGATATTTGAAAGGTGTGGAGCAACAACGGATGCATTTATCATCACCACAGCACCTAAGCCAATTTTCGAGAATGGCGCTAGCTTTGTTCCGACTGTCTTTTTAATCCGGCCTTTGGTTAATTCATTTAAAGCCATCCCAAGTAGCGATGGAATCACGACCATCCCAAACAGCCCTTCCATCATCCCCCAAGTATCAATGGCAACCTCCTGCCCAGCAAGCAAGGAAACACTGAACGGTGTGATAAATGGAGATAGGAATGTGTCCAATAAAATGACGGAAAGCGCCAATCCTAGATTTCCCCTATAAACCGATGCCCAAATGAAGCTAGTAATCCCAGTTGGAATGACCATCGCTAAAATTAGTCCGGTAATGGTGAACATATCTCCACTAAACACAATATGCCCAACACTGAATGCAATAGCCGGCATCAGGATATGCAAAATAATTAGAATCGTAATCAACCGCACTGGGTGGGTGACTACGTCCGTTAGCGACTTAAAATTGGATCCTAAGCTCCCGGAAAAAGTCATGAATGCAAAAATCCACGGCACTAAAAATGACCACGAATCTAAGCCATCTGCCAAAATTACCCCAATAATAACGCTAACAGGGGTGATGATTGGCATCATTTTCTCGAGTATTCTATTCGTTTTTTGAAACATTATTTTCGTCTCCTATAATTTATCTACCATTAACGTCAAAACAGAATCTCCCACAAAGCAGAGCAAATCTTAGCTGAATGGGGTTATATGGTAGTTCGCAAAAATGCAACTTATAGCAAGTATTCTACTCTACAATAGTGAAATTGAATAGGGACAGGTATTCCCTTTTATTCAAATATTTCGATTTTATTTTTTCGGAAATTTTGGGCACAATAAAGGAGCCTTCATCAAAGGTTTGGGTTTCTTCATCCGTTTATCGATGATAATCTAATAACCTTCACATTATTGACAAAAAGAAACAGCAATTGAGACAGGATAAGTGATGCTAAAATTAGAATATTATGTAGGATACATACTATTAAAAACAGTGTTTCTGCATGGTTTATGGTCAGACTGATTTATGTCCATCATTATCTCAGCTTAATTATAATTATTATTAAATGATATTGACTTTTAAATATAGTTGATATTATAATAAAAATATAATAATTATTATTAATAAATAAATAAAGATTATAAGGAGGAATTCATATGAATAATCAACTTGCTGCTATCCTGAACAAACAAATTGCTAACTGGTCGGTGTTATACACAAAGCTTCATAACTTCCACTGGTATGTAAAAGGAGATCAATTCTTCACTTTACACATCAAGTTTGAGGAACTATATAATGAAGCTGGATTACACGTTGATGTAATTGCTGAACGCTTGCTAGCAATTGGCGGAAAACCGGTTGCAACTATGAAAGAAAATCTTGAACTTTCCTCTGTTAATGAAGCAAATGGAACTGAATCTTCCCAAGAAATGGTCCAAGCAGTCATTTCTGATTTCTCACTTATTATTGGTGAATTGAAAGAAGGAATGAGTTTAGCTGGTGAATTAAATGATGAAACCACTGGTGATATGCTGTTAGCTATCCACTCTGGACTTGAAAAACATGTTTGGATGTTATCTGCCTACCTTGGTAAAGCAATGTAATACTGCACTTACTAACTGAGTCCAACATTCTTTTGATGTTGGACTTTTTTATCGCCATTAACTAGATGTGCGGCATCTTCGTTGGAAGTTTGCCTTTGTCGTAGGTAACCAGAACTACGGCATCTGCGGTAGCAGTTTCACTTAATGTTTGAGAGGTTTTGTTTTAAATTATAATTATTATTAAAAAATATTGACTTTTATCTAAGAAACACTTATTATAATTATTATAAATAAACTTGTTCATAGGAAGGGTTTTTGCATTCTGAGCTGTTTGTGTGCGGGATGTAAATTTGGATTAGTTGATCTACACTAAAACGAATCAAGATAGCTAGGTTTTTTTTACAAAAAAAAAGGGTTTACATAGGGAGGAATTTGGGATGTCTAATTATGAAGTGATTGTATATAGCAGTACTGGTTGTCCGCATTGCGAGAAGGTGAAGGGGTTTTTGAAGGAGCAGGGGATTGCTTTTGAGGAGCGGAATGTTTCGATTCATAAGCAGTATTTTGATGAGTTGATGGAGCGGAAGATTATGGGTACGCCGGCGACGTTGATTAATGGCAAGTTGGTGCTTGGGTTCCAGGAGAAGAAGTTGAGAAGGCTTTTGGAGATTACGGAGGATCAGGTGGCGCCTGTTGTTAGTGCGGCTGCTAATGAAGTGTCTGATAAGGGCAGTTCTGATGAGATTTTTAAGCCGGTTTCTAAGGGGATGTTGGATGAGGTTTATGATTTTGTGGCGATTGGTGGAGGCCCGGCTGGTGCTTCGGCTGCGGTTTATGGTGCACGGGGTAAGTTGAAGACGCTGGTGATTGATAAGGCACCAAAGGCGGGTACTTTGGCGATTACTCATAAGATTGCTAATTATCCTGGGGTTCGGGAGGAGTTAACGGGGCTTGAGTTGTTGAATCGGATGCAGGCGCAGGCTAATGATTTCGGCGCTGAGTTTGTTCGTTCGACTGTTTTGTCGGTTGATTTTTCTGAGGATGTTAAGAAGATTGAGGTTGCTGAGGGTACGATTCAGGCGAAGAGTGTGTTTATTGCTGTAGGTGCTAAGGCTCCTTCTAGTAAGATTACCGGTGAAGAGGAATTTACTGGTCGTGGGGTTAGTTATTGTTCGACTTGTGATGCGGCGTTTTATCAGGACCGGGTGGTTGTGGTGGCTGGTGATAATGAGGAAGCGGTTCATGAGGCGGAGACGCTTGCTAAGTTTTGTAAGTCTGTAAAGTTGTTGGTGCCGACTGAGAAAATTAAAGGTGAAGCTGATCTTAGTGCGTTGGAAGGTTTGCCGAATGTGGAGATTTATAAGCGTTATCGTTTGAAAGAGATTAAGGGTAGCGATAGTGTTGAGTCGATTTTGATTGTTGATGATAAGAAGGAGCAGCATAGTTGGGATGTTGATGGGGTGTTCTTGTATCTTGGTGGAATGAAGCCGGGTACGGATTTCTTGAAGGATGCTGTTGAGCGTGATGATGAGGGTTATGTTGTGGTTGATGCTAATCTTCGGACGAGTGTTGATGGGGTGTTTGCTGGTGGTGATGCTAGAAGAACGCCGATTAAGCAAGCGGTTATTTCAGCGGCTGACGGGGCGATTGCGGCTATGAGCGCTGAGCAACATGTTAATAAACGTGCGAAGGTACGTCCGCAGTATAGTTAAAAGGGAAAAGCGGAAGCACCCGGGTAGCGATGTATGAACTTACTAGCCCATCGACTGAGATAGAGGAAAATCGAAAAGCGGAAGCGGCTTGCCCAGGGGCGACGCATAAGACGAGCCGGCCTAAAGGTTGTTCTTTGACCTTTTGGACGGATTGGCTTATGACTCGAGCCCCTAGCCGCTGGAGCTAGGAAACACGAAGTGTGGTTTTCACTTCGATGTCGACTTATCGTAGGGAGGCTACCAGCAGGAGTAAAAATTAGCGGAGTTTTTCCGGTTATCCGCAAAATAGTGCTCATTTCGGGGGGAATAAACGGAGTTTTTCCGGTAATGCATAGAAAAATCCCTTATTTTCACGTTT
>CALCRD010000366.1 GCA_937894355.1 uncultured Bacillus sp. | reverse complement strand
GATAATATAATTCCTCAACTTCGTAAAGGACCTCAAATGCTAAATACTCCACATTGTGCGTCTTAACTTTTTTAATAAAAATATCCCAATTTATATCCTGTGACTTAATTAACCGATAGATATCCGTATATTTAAAAAGAGATACATCCTTGTTAAATTTTTTATCCTTATAAACGTCTACACATAAAGAGAGTAACGTATCTTCCCATAACAAAACTTTAAATTGAACCCCATCTATTGTTAATATTTGTACATTTTTTAGCAATTCTTCCGTTACATCTTCTTGAAGATTACGCTCACCGAATGAATATGGAAAAAATTGCAATCTAATTTTAAATATACTTAAAAATTTCATCTCGGTTGATTTAACTAAATCAAGCGGTTTTAGGTTTTCAAGTATCCTATCCCCAGTGTCCAAATTCACATCAGCGTTATTTGGCATGTAACCAATAGACTGTAGACATTGTATGACCTTGCCTTTATCTTTATAATTCACTAACACCTTACTATCGTAGTACGGACTGTGAAGACTGTCCTTATAGATCGTTTGGCAATTTGGCAGCCCGTCTAATAAAGCATACGGAATTTCTGCTGTATTTAATATTTCTATCAACTGTAACTGATGTTGTAACTGTTCGTTGGCGATCTCTTTTTGCAATTTATATTCTAAATTAGCCATTGTTTTTAATTTTACATACCCATATTCAAAGTTAGTTTCATCCACTATGTACTTTCTTATAATTACAGATACATTTGGGAAAATATGATGCATCTTTAATAGCCCTATTACTCGTACCCAATCTAAAGGCATTTTAAGTAATTGTTTTAAAGTATCAACCTCTACATACGATAAACTTTCTTTCGAGAGTAATAATATAAGATTATTTTCCCAATCAGTATATACCAATTACTCTTTCCCCTTCCATTTCCCAATAAAATTGAATCAAACTATGACAATATAAAAGGAAAAGGCACCTATAAATGTGCCTTTCTCCATAACCATTTCATCTATTCAATTTATTTAACGACTAATAGAAACAAATCAATTACTAACTAAACTTTTCTTGGATGGGCGTTTCTTTAGCATTCACTCGATACGATTCTACTACTGATATACATGCTAGTATTCCAGCAATAGACATTAGAAGCCAAGCTACATTGGAACCTAAAGTTGTAAACACAAAACCAAAAATTAATGGTCCGACAGCTGCCCCTAGAGAAACACCCATTTGACTAATAGCAGTTGCTTGCCCTTCTCTACCAGGATAAGCAGCTCCTGTTACATAGTGTAGTAATCCAGCCCAGCCCCAGCCACCACCATAGGCTAGAATAGCCCCTACTACTTGTAGAGTGTGTGAAGGCATGGTTAATGCGGCTGTACCTAATGATCCAACGATAAACATGGATAGTAACAATATTTTTTCAAGCCCTCTAAAACGGTCAATTGCTAACCCAGCAAAAACCCTTACTAGAATATTTGTTATCGATGCAACTGCGGCCACCATACTAGCTTTTACTAATGTAATTCCTCCATGTGTTAGAGACGTAATCAAAAATCCACCTAAGCTATTTCCAATTGCAGCGCCTAGGCCTCCTGCTATCGCCAACAACATTAAATGTCTATTTAAGCGTAGTTTTGTTGCATTTTTCTTTTTAGCATTGCCATGTTCATCATCTTTTGAATTCATCAGTAAGATTATGCCATAGAATAAAGTTAGTACAGCAACAAGTCCGAATAGATTTCTCCATCCTATAGGCACCGCTAAAAAAGGAACAGAAAGGCTACAAAACAAAGTTGCTGCAGGTATGGCTGCTTGTTTCAACCCAAACGCAAATCCTTGAATCTTCTCCGGGCACCGTCTGATAATTAGCATATTAGTAAATGGTTGACTGTACCCGTAGACAGCTCCCCCAAAAGCAGCACCTACCCATAACCCAATTTCCGGATATACGAACGTTAAGAAAAGGCTGAATGCAGTAACTAGAACTGCTATACCTATTATCTTATCTATGGAATGATGGCTATTTATTTGCCTACTAATATAGGCTCCCATAAGAGAACCTAACCAATATAATGTTATAGTTACGCCTATAGCTCCAACACTAAACCCTGTATCCTTCCTTATTAAATCATTTACTGCACCTGGTAAAAATACAGGAGTTGAAGTCAAAATCGTAACAAAAACTACGGTTAGCGCTGTGAAAACACTTCTTGATGTTTTTCTTTCTGATTTATTATGCTCTAACAAGAATTTTTCTCATCTCTTTCTCTTTGTTTTCGTGTTCTGCATGTAATAGACTAATAATTTCTCGTGCAATTGCATCGGATTCACATAATGTAACTGAATTAACCCCAGGTCTAATACCCGCTGCAGTAACCCAGTGAACGCCTTCAGTTGGAACACCAAAAGCAAACCTTCTTGAATGCTCTTTGCCCTCACCGTCTAAAACTTTGTTAAGAGGTCTACTTACAGCTAACCCCCCTGTATCATAAATCAAACCATTGCAACTAGGTATTTTATAAGTTTGACATTGGTTTGTTTTTAACAAATAGGACATTAATGGATCAGCATTTCGCTTTAAATTTGTCTCAGGAAGACGGGCTTCAATGAGGGCTTTAGCCTTTATACCACTATTGTTAACGAAAGGTGACACAGCATAAAATATCGATTCTTCTTCCACTACTTCTACTTTAAGTTTTGGTCCGATAATGTTAACAATTCCTGCTTCCATCAAAGCAATCATTTGTTCAATTCTAATTGCTGGTGGACCAATCGAAAAGAATGCATTTAACGGCGTATACCAATTCTTTAATTCGATTTTATACGAATCTCCATTAATACCTGCGTAATCTACGATAAGACGAATTTCATTACGTAAATCTCGTAACGCGTCTAATGCCGATTTTAAAGGACTGGTCACATTACCTCTTTTGGCCTCCTTTAAGTCTAAAGAAAGATAATGAATTAACCAATCATTAAATTCTTCGGGATTATCATAAAAATGATTTTTGACAGGATTAGCAAGCGTTTCCCAATCCCACATTAAATCATCAGGAATGCCAAAGTCCTTTAAAATGCTTCTCTCATGTTCACTTCCATAGGAATAGAGACTATATTTAGCCTGAAACTCCTGTCCAGCATTCAAACCTGATTTCTCTTCAATGATTGCCTTGTAATAAATCGTTTCTATTTCTTTCGCAATAAGTGGCCATACATCATTTTTAAAGTCTACTGCTTTTCCTTCTATAGTTTTTTTGTGGAAATTATTAATCACCTCTGGAGTGATGTATATTGGTGTGTGTCTGCCTGATGCACCCTTCTCATTTTCACCACGAGCGTGATATGGAATGCCTCTTCGAGAACCTGCATAGATGATAGGCTCTTCCCCTGAAGCTTTGTATACTAATTTATTTCCTGTTCGTATGAATTGCCCGCCTCTTCCCTGTGTAAACAGTGACATGTAATCGAAGAAATTCAAACCGAGTCCCTTTAAAATAACAGGCTCTCCTGCTTTTATGCACTCTAATGAAACATCGGCTGGATTACTCGGGGTAATATAGATCATTCCCTTTTCAGCTGCGATTTTTCTTAATTTCTCTTCTTCTGGAGATAAACTTACCGGTGTATGACCTTGCGCTAACACGACAGCGTCCACTCTTAAATGAACATTATCCTTTTCAAGCTGTACAATCTGGCTTCCATCATATGCATCATCAATTGCAATAGCTCGTGTTTGATGAGTATATACCATGACGTTACTTGGCATAGTTAAGACAACTTCTTTAAATACCCATTCCAAGTAGTGACCATAAAAGGCACGTGTAGGATAGGAATCTGGTTGTAATTCTTCTGCCTCTCTCATGACTAATTCGCTATATTCCAAATTAGCATTCGCTATCTTTGTTAAAGACTTAGCCCATTCATACAAACAAGGACCTTGCATAATAGGACCTTCACATTCAACACTAAAATCCGTAAACAAAGTAATTTGAGAAGCTACTGTGTTCATCAATAACGTTTTCGACTGATTTGTTCTCCACACTTCGCCAGAACCTGGAAGGAAAGGGTCTATCATATAAATTTCAATTTTACCTGCATAAGAGTCTTCTTTAAAATTTGTACGAAGTCTTTCTAATACAGAAAGTCCTCTTGGTCCGCAACCTACTAAAGCAATTCTAAAAATATCTTTTGTCATTTTAAAACTCCTTCTAATAAATTTATAATGACCAACCCTATATATTAGCTAAAGTCATACATGATTTGGGTTTACTTGCAGCATTAATGTTTTTATTAAATCTGCCGCTGGAAGAGATTGAG
>CALCRD010000365.1 GCA_937894355.1 uncultured Bacillus sp. | reverse complement strand
ATACTTTTTTCTTTTCGTAATTGCTTATATTCTTGTTCAGTCACACCTAAAAAACGATATAAATCCTTAAAATCTGTTTTATAAATAAACATAACCTTACCTTCATTTTTACCCTCATTATTATTTACGTTTTCAAACCCAGGTGTGGCATTAACAAAAAACAGAATAATTAAAAAAATAAAATTGATCCATCCTGGTTGTTTATACATAGACGCTAACCCCTTTCTCCAACTTATTTCATATTTTCTATATTATGGTTGGAGGAAGTTGGAATAATTAGTGGAAAATAATGGGATTTTATTAGTAGTAATTAAATTGGAGGGGTTAATTATGACGATTTTCGAAAGACGAGAGGCATTGAGGACATTTATACATAGATATCCTTCAATAACTATACTTACTCTTGCTATTATCATGATTCAATTATTAACATATCTTTTCGGGAATGGTCCCACTGATCTTGAAACAGCACGGCGTTTTGGAGCTATTCAAACAGGAGACACCTCACCTGACCAATGGTTCAGACTTATCACAAGCCTTTTTATACAAATTGGCGGAACCATGCATTTACTTGGAAATTTAGCTAGTTTGATTATACTTGGTCCACCTCTTGAACGATTATATAGCTCAGTAAAGTTTATTTCTTTATATTTTGCAACAGGAATAGTTGGTAGTCTTTTTGTTTTAATCTTTTCAGACAATGTTATTGCTGCAGGGGCTTCAGGAAGCATCTATGGGTTATTGGGACTTTATTTAGGATTAATCATGAAGAAAAACAGAATAATAGATTCAGAAAGCAGAAGTATCATTTGGGGACTTCTTATTTTAAATATAATTTTCACATTTGTAATACCGAACATTTCCATTGCTGCTCACCTTGGCGGTTTATTTAGCGGATTTATTTTATCCTTTTATATGAAGTCTCAATCATGTGAACAATTATCAACAACCAGGTGGAATCACAACCTATTTAAGATTATTCTGGTTATAGTCCTATGGTACAGCATACTGTTTATCCCTAAATTTTTATAAACATTACGTGTGTTTAATAAACAGCAGCAAAAACGGCATGCCTAAAAAGGATGCCGTTTCAACTTTATCTGTCCCTATTTAATTACACTTAGAATATCCGCAGGATTCACAATACTTACAACCCGCAGGGCAACATCAACTTAACTTTCATGATTTATTACCACCTATAAGACCTTTAATTAATGCACAAATTGAATAAATTAATAAAAATCCCTCAAACAACTAAAATCTAAAAATTTTGTTAGTGATGAATTTATTAAAAAAATCATTTAAAAATAATTTTCCAATAAAGATTAGGACCAAACCTGTTGCAAAAAAAAAATTAAAAAGGAGGAACTCACCTGTTAGCCATCCATTAAGCACAATTGTATTATTGACAAATTGCATTACTTTCCCGACTTCCAAAATAATACACGTAAATATCCTCCATCCTTGGATTCACTTTTTCAGCAGTAATATGTGGTTTTTCCTGTGATATAATACGTATTTCTATTTTTGAACCTTGTTGATGTATATTCGATATTGCATATGATGTTGAATATTTAGCTAATTCCTCTTCCCTTATTTGCATTTCCCATACTTGATCTAATAAATTATTTAATAACTTGCTGGGGGGAGCTTTTTCAATAAGCTCACCGTCTTTTAATAATAAAACCTCATCTGCAACATACTCGATATCTGAAACAATGTGGGTGGAAAGAATGATGATTTTATTTTTAGATAGCTTAGTTAATATTCCTCGCAAACGAATCCGTTCACTTGGGTCTAAACCGCTTGTAGGCTCATCTAGAATAAGTATTTCTGGATCATTTAAAAGAGCCTGAGCAATACCAACCCTCCTCTTCATGCCACCTGAAAAACCTTTTATTTTCTTTCTTTTTACTTCTGCTAATCCAACCAATTCTAATAGCTGTTGTACTCTACTTTGGGCATTTTTCTGATCTAACCCTTTTAAGTTGGCCACATATTTTAGAAACTCTTCCGCAGTGAAATTACTATATCCATGAAACTCTTGTGGCAAATAACCTACTATTTCTCGATAGCGAGCACCCAATGTTGTAATCTCTTTATTGTTATAAAATAATCTGCCTTTTGTAGGAAGAATCACATCCACTAAAATACGCATCAAAGTTGATTTCCCAGCACCATTTGGACCTAATAAGCCATATATCCCTGGTGATAATTCGCAATTCACATTTTTAAGTGCCGAAAAGTTTTTAAATTGATGTGTCACATTCTCTATTTTTAAGATCATATTTCATGTCTCCTAAATTGTATTATGATTGTGATGGTTATCATTGAGACCATTAGAAATACATACCAAACTATAATAACGACCCATTGTGGTTCAAACAAACCATTTTCTCCCCGTATTAAATATGAAAAAAGTCCCTTTTCTAAAAACCATTCAAATGAATATTGTTGTAATAGATTCCCTCGCAATATATAGGTCATACCAAATAAAATGCCACTTAAAATGGCTGTTACCCCATGGGATTTAAAAATCGTACAAAGGCAAGCTGTGAAAACCGAAAATAATACACTACCTCCCCATACTAAAAGGCAACCTTTCAAAAAATGGACTGTTAATAACTCATGAACGTCTATTTCGTTTCTATTGAATAGTAAAACTCCAATTACCTGAATGAAAAGAAATAAAATAACAATACCTGTCGTATAAATCCCAGCAGTCATTACCCGTTGAAAAAGAAGGTTCCATCTCCCATATTTCGTCGTTAAAATAACTTCTGACACCTTTTCTTCTTCATCTAAAATAAATAATCTTGTACTTATAAATAAAATGATAAAGCCAAGTGCCAGTGAACCTAATATATACCAAAACCTGGCCTGGGTTGAAAAATATAACATGATCCCCCATAGACAGATGACACTAGTGATAATGGGTATATTCCAGACATTCCTTGTTAATTTTTTAATCTCCCATCGCAACATGTCTTTGCCACCTTCCCAGGAAAAGGTTCATTCCAAATAACAAGAAAGCGATGAATAAAAACAATCCGTATACTTCATTCGTTGAAAATGGACCGAAATAATTTAGATATCTAAAACTTAACATCCCATTAAACATGTAGTCATAAATGGTAGTAAGATAGTAACCCAATTCCATGGTACCAATATATTTTATAATGAATTTATCAAAAAGCTCCCCTGCTGCAAAAATACTTCCCCCAATCATCATGATAAAAACACTACGCTTTATAAATAGTGACAACAGTACTATAAATAAAGCAAAAATATAGCTTGCTAATACTATATAACCAAACTCATATATCATTAATTCAGCGTATGTCCATTCTAAATTAGCATAGAAATAAAGATTAGGATTCTCTTTTACTTGCGCAAATAATCCCGTCAGATCATAATCCATTGTGAAAACGAAAACTGCGATTCCATAAAAATAAAGGACAATTGATACACAATACATTAAAATAACAATCTGTTTGACTACTAATAATGTCAGGCGACCCTTCTTGTATGTTAACAGTAATTCACTCATCCCTTGTTCCTGCTCAAAAGGTAAACATCTTGCAACGCCTACAACAATTAAAATGGCAATAAACCAGAACCCCACATAAGGGATTACATCGGCCAATTTTCTCCAAAATAAAAGAGGAACATCAGGTTCTCCTATAGCATCTAATCCCATCACAAATAGTACCGTACATAAAAAAAGAGCAATATAGATTTCTCGTTGACTAAATAGCTTCTTTCCTTCCATGAATCCTAATTTAATTAAACTCATCTTGAATTCTCTCCATTCTCCAAACCCTTTTTAATCTGTATACTATTAGCACGATTAGAATAATATTGACCGTTATATAAATTGACGTATTCATCATAAAAAGGATAGTGCCCATAGGCGTATAAACTGAGAGTAATGCAAAGAGAATCCAGGCTAATAAAATAACTGTCCAGGACATCAGATTTCGATATTTTAGACTTAAAGTTAGCAGTGCCAGACAGAATAATAGAATTGGGGTTAATCCAGTAACAGCAATATGAAAAAGTGTCGTGGCTATAAGGTAATCGTTAATCAAAATCATATAGAGAAATGCGACAGTGTATATGAAAATGCTACATACGCTAATCGATACTATTTTCGAAAAAATCATTTGTTGAAAAGAATATTTATAGGTCATTTCAAGTTCAACCATACTTTCACTATTCAAGTTCATTACATGCCAACCCACTAATAATAAGGGAGAGGGTGCAATAAGTATAAATATGATCCATCGATCCATATTCTCTGGAATTACCATATATGTCATGAACATAAGTAACAATAAAATCAATAATTGAAATTTATAGCGAGAAAGTATTTCAATAAATGCTTGCCATACTAATTTTTTCATTAATTCTATCGTTGGTTCTTGATGAATTGGCATATAAGCTTTAAGTAGTTCTATTGTCTCTTTTTTATCTGTTCCATTAATTTCGGGTACCTGATACGAATTAAATAGTAGGCTTATTTGATCTTCTCTTTCATGATCATTGTGCTTTTTCAATTAGTTCCCCTCCATTACCATTTTCTTTAGCTTTTGTAACCCTTGAAATAGCCTTGATTTTACGGCTGGTACTGTTGAGCCCGTAATTCTGGCAATCTCAGGGATCGTAAATCCATGGTAATATTTTAAAAGTAACGTGCTACTTTGCATTTTTGGTAAAGTATTTAAGAGTTCTTTCATCAATACTTGATTCGTCAATTGTTCACTAAAATCCACATCTACTTTTAACCTTTCTAGATCTACTTCTAAATAAATTTGCTTTTTATTTTGTCTAAAATGATTCAGGGAACGATTATGTGCTATTTTATATA
>CALCRD010000364.1 GCA_937894355.1 uncultured Bacillus sp. | reverse complement strand
TTTTTAGAATGATGAACGGTATTTTTTTAGAAAAGATTATAAGGAAACGGTGGATGACATGGCAGAAAAATTAGTAGTTGGTGTTGACCTTGGTGGTACATCCACTAAGCTTGCAATCATTAAAGTTTCAGGGGAAATAGTAGTTAAATGGACCATTCCAACGGATGTCTCTGCGGATGGAGAAAATATTACGGGAGATATAGCGGCTTCAATCAATGAAAAACTAGCACAGTTGGGTATTTCTAAAACTGATTGTTTAGGAATTGGGATGGGGGCTCCTGGTCCGGTTGACACAAAGAGAGGAATTGTTGAGGGTGCTGTTAACTTGGGGTGGCAAGGTGAATATCCGCTCCAACAGTTATTAGAGGAAGCAACTTCACTTCGTGTTTTTATCGATAATGATGCTAATTGTGCCGCATTAGGTGAGATGTGGAAAGGTGCGGGGAGTGGGGCAAGGGAATTAGTTTGTATTACTCTAGGTACAGGTGTTGGTGGTGGAGTCATCACCAATGGGGAAATTATTCATGGAATAAATGGTGCAGGTGGTGAGATTGGTCATATTACCGCGGTCCCATTTGGGGGAGATCCTTGTAATTGTGGGAAATTTGGTTGTATTGAAACGATTGCCTCGGCAACTGGTATTGTCCGGATTGCAACAGAGAAATTGCATAGAGAGCAGTCTGATGAAGGTTGGCTAAAGGGTGTTTTTTTACAAAATGGGAAAATTAGTGCGAAGAATGTGTTTGATGCAGCCAGGGCTGGAGATTTGCTGGCGAAAGAGGTTGTCGGTGAGGTGGCGTTATATCTTGGGTTGACGATTTCGCATATTGTAAATACCCTTAACCCGGAAAAGATTGTTATTGGTGGAGGGGTTTCTAAGGGAGGCGATGTTCTGTTAAAACCGGTTAACGAAAGCTTTCGAAAATTCGCCTTTGATCGAGCACTGAAATCGACAACTCTAACATTAGCAACCCTCGGAAATGACGCCGGCGTAATTGGAGCTGCCTGGCTGGTAGTGAATCATGGGGACGGTTCTTGTGATTCGTTTTGAAGCAGGAAAAAGCGACGAAAGAAATGATGCCAGGTTAGCTTCTAGAAATTAGGAAGCTGTTTGGCACCATTTTGTTATTGTAAAAAGTGGCGGTTCATTTAATTCAGAATAGTCTTGACAAATTTCGCGGATGTTGTTAATATGACTAAACAGATGGGAATTATCTAATATAAAAATTGAATATGCCGACTGGTAAACCAGAGGCCTTAATTACAAATGGGGGATATTTGTGATTAGGGTCTTTTTTTATATTAAAATTCCTAAAAATAGCAGAAGGAAGATGGGGAGAATGAGCGAAAGTAATCAAACGATTCGTAATGAGCGAGATGCTAATCTAGTGGAATATTCGGAGCGTGTAGCTAAGCAAATAGCTTTAACGGCATCCAAGTATGATGAAACAGGGGAATTTCCGTTTGAACATTTCGATATTTTGAAAAAGGAAGGTTATTTGAAGCTAACTGTTCCGAAAGAATATGGAGGAGAAGGACTTTCTTTATATGAATCCTTGCTTGTCCAAGAAAGATTGGCTAGTGCTTCAGGTTCGACGGCCCTTGGAGTTGGCTGGCATTTAATGACCTTCTTTAGTCTCAGCCATTTTCGTCCGTGGAAGGAAGAAGTTTTTGCGGAAATTTCGAGGCAAGCAGTAGAAGAAGGATCTTTACTAAATGTGTATGCCACCGAGCGGGCAACCGGAAATATAGTAAGAGGTGGAAAACCTTCGACCATTGCAAGGAAAACTGAAAATGGCTATATCATTACGGGAAGAAAAGCATTTGCTACCTTGGCACCTATAGTGACCCACTTTACCATTTTGGCCTATGTTGAAGATGAAGATAAAATAGCTGAATTTTTAATCAAAAAAAACGATTCAGTGAAAGTGATTGATACATGGAATGTTCTTGGAATGAGGGGCACTGGCAGTCAAGATATTGAATTAAATGATGTTTTCGTTCCTGAAGAAGCACTCTTGGCTTATTCCGAAAAGGATGTACCGAACCGTTTTAATGGTAATAGCAGCGCATACACTTTACAATTGCCGGCCATTTACTTGGGAATTGCTACAGCAGCAAGGGATTTTATTATTAAGTATGCGGATGAACGATACTCACAAAGCCTTGGCAGTAGTATTTTGCAGGCACCTCATGTTCAGGATAAAATAGGTGAAATCGAAATTCTTATTACGGTATCAAGGGCATTATTATATGGATTGGCAGAAAAATGGGATAACAATATTCATCTTAGAGACAAATTAGGGAATGAAGTAGTGATTACGAAATACACGATTTGCCAACACGCGAAAAAAGTGGTGGAGCTTGCGATGAGTATTGCTGGCGGTCATTCATTATCAAAGGATCTACCACTAGAACGATATTTTAGGGATGTACAATGTGGAGCTTATAATCCGCCGCTAAATGATATGGTCGTAAGTATTGCTTCAACCGCTGCAATTAAAAACTATCAAAATAGCAAAAAGATACCACAACTTTATTAGGAGGAAAATAGGATGACTAATCAAAAACAAAAACAAATGCACTTGGGGGCATTTTTTCAAACGTTTTTAGGACATCATTTAGCTGCTTGGAGATATCCTGAAACAAAAACTGAAGAGGTTACAAGCATAAGTCTATATAAAGAAATCGCCGAGCTTTCTGAAAAGGGAAAATTCGATATCCTGTTTCTAGCTGATGTATTGGCTCATAATGACGAAGATATCGCTTATACACCGCAAATTCGTTTGGAAGCAACGACAACAATGGCAGCTTTGGCAGCTGTAACAAGTAAAATTGGGTTAGTGGCAACATTGTCTACAACCTTTAATCATCCATTTAATGTGGCTAGAAAATTTTCAACGATTGACCATTTAAGTGGTGGAAGAGCGGCTTGGAATGTCGTGACGACCGCTCATGATCATGAAGCGACTAATTTTGGACTTGATCACCAAATTGACCATTCCATTCGTTATGATCAGGGTGCTGAATTTGTGGAAGTAACCAAGAAGCTATGGGATAGCTGGGAGGATGATACACTCGTACTTAATCGTGAAACCGGAAAATTCCTTGATGCCAGTAAAATTCAGCCAATCAATCATGATGGAAGGTTTTATAAAGTAAAAGGACCAATTAATATTCCAAGACCACCTCAAGGACATCCTGTAATTGTTACGGCAAGTGCTTCTGATGATGGAAGAGAATTTGCTGCAAAACATGCAGATATTTTATTCACAATTGCTCCTTCAACGATTGCTGAAGGTAAATTGATTTACGATGAAATCAAACAGAAGGTAGCAAAGTATGGTCGCAACCCAGATCACTTAAATATTATGCCAGGAATTGTTCCGTTTGTTGGAAAAACGACTAAGGAAGCTCAAGAGAAATTTGAACACTTCCAAGAATTGATTTTACCAGAATTAGGTATTGGTTGGTTATCCCGCTATGTCGAGCATGATTTATCACAATATTCACCTGATGACTATTTACCAGAATTAAAGAATGTAAACCAAGTAAATGGTGAAAAGGGCCGTTTTGAATTATTGGCTGATTTAGCTAAAAAAGAAAACTTAACCATTGGCCAATTAGCAAAATATTTTGTGCAAAGTCAGGGTCATTTATTCGTAGTTGGTTCAGGTGAAGAGGTTGCTGATCAATTAAGTGAATGGTTTTTAAATGGTGCTTGCGACGGATTTAATGTGAAGTTCCCATACTTCCCGGGTGGAATTAAAGATTTCGTAGATTATGTAATTCCAGTATTGCAAAGTAGAGGTTTATTCCGAACTGAATATGAAGGGAATACTTTACGTGAGAATCTAGGATTAGATTTTCCAAAGGTTCGTAGTAAAGTGCAAGCTCAATAGTATTTTTTGCGATAAAACCGACTAATTTTATGCGGAAACTATAAAGTAAATTCATTAATGGAGGTGAGCGTCCTTTGGTGCCAACACTTGAGCGTTCAGCTATTGAAGAACAGGTTGTAACTAAAAAGCTTGAAGCGAAATCGATCCATTTTCAATATGGAGAAACAGAAATATTAAAAGATATTAATCTAGAAGTAAATGAGGGAGAATTTGTTGTCTTTATGGGACCAAGTGGTTCTGGAAAAAGCACCTTTCTTAGGTTATTAGCGGGGCTATCACAACCCAACTCAGGAAATATTACCATTAATCAAAAGGAAATCAATGAGGTCTCGCCTGATTGCGCAGTAGTTTTTCAAGATTACTCGTTGTTTCCGTGGTTAACTGCTAGAGAAAATTTAGTCCTTGCCCTCAAACAGAAGTTTAAGAAAACTAAGACAAAAAAAGAGCTGCAGGAATTGGCGGAGCAGTATCTTAGCTTGGTGCACTTAGGACATGCCGTGAATAAATATCCCGGTGAAATGTCAGGTGGAATGAGGCAACGTGTTGCAATTGCCAGAGCATTTTCAATAGGGGCCGATTTATTGCTTATGGATGAACCCTTTGGGGCGTTGGACCCAATCACAAGAATTCATTTACAGGAATTAATTTTACAAATCAGTCGGAATCAAAACAGAACCATGGTTTTTGTGACTCATGATGTGGAGGAAGCGATTTATTTAGCGGATCGGATTGTGATGTTTTCACCAGGTCCTCCGGGAACGATTATTGAGGAGTTCGGAGTTCCATTTAGTAAACCTAGGAATCGCAAAAAGTTGTTTCAAAGTCATGACTTCATCGCATTTCGCGATCATCTTTTAGCAGTAATGAATCAAGGGGTTTTTGATAAATTAAACCTCACTGCTCAGGTCTCTAATGGTGAAGGAATTTAGGAGGATTAAGGAATGAAGGTTTTAACAAAAAGAAAATGGTTGATTAGTAGTGTTTTGGCTACATCAATAATTGGCCTTACAGCATGCGGAACGAATGAGAAAACAGTTTCGAATCAAGATAAAGAGAAAAAGTATCATCTAAGCGTGGGTTATTTAAAAGCGAATGGAGCTCCGCTTGCTGATATCGCTATTAAAGAAGGCTATTTTGAAAAAGAAAATTTAGAGGTAGAGCTTGTTCCGTTTAATGCGTCAACCGACGGAATTAATGCATTACAGTCTAAGAAAATCGACGTTGGTCTAACATTTGGTACTTCTACACCTTTGGCATTTATCTCTCAAGGGGCGAACCTAGACATTATCGGGGGGTATATGGAAGGTGGCCATCCGATTTATGTACCAGAGAAGGATAAGGATCAATATAAATCCTTTAAGGATTACAAAGGAAAAACCATTGGGACTGTTCGTTTAAGTGTTCCAGACATCGTTTACCGGTCAGCCTTGAAAAAGGCGGGTTTAGATATTAAAAAAGATGTGAATATGATCGAATTCAAAACGATGGCCAACCTCATTGAAGCAGCAGGCGCAGGCAAGGTTGATGTGGCCTTTGCAGGAACGGGATTTCTAACAAAAGCTCAAAGCGTTGGATTAACTCCGGTAGCCTGGAGCAATGATGTTCAACCAGGTCATGTTTGCTGCCGTATTGTAAGCCGAGGAGATCTACCAGATGAAGAGGCAGAAGCTTATAAGAAATTTGTCAAAGGAATTATTCAAGCTGAACGGGTGAAAGCTGAAAATCCCGAAAAGGCTGTGGAGGTTTCTAGGGATCGCCTGAAAGTTGATGATAAAACAATCAATGAAATCGTGAATGAAAAGCATAATATTAATTCTGCCGATCCTAATAAACGTCAAGTCGTAAAAATGTGGGAGCAAATGAAAGATCTAGGTTATGTTAATGATGAAAAAGGAACCGATGTTAACGAGCATGTAAATCTAGATTTCTATGAAGAGGCATTAAATGAATTAATTAAAGAGAATCCAAAAGATGACTATTATAAACAGACGCTTAAACGTTATCAAAAACAAAATTTATAAAGGAGGGATTAGATGCTTTCACCTTTACGAAAATACACGATAACTTTGTTAATCGCGATTGCACTTATAGGCGTGTGGGTGCTGCTTACAACCTTTAGTGATTTTTTAAATCCAATCATCTTCCCTCCTGCATTAGACATCGTAACAGCATTTGTTGGAGCAATAGATGAGTTACTAAAAGGATTTATTAGTTCAATGGGATTATTAATTCCAGCCATCGCTGGAGCGTTATTATTGGGAATTAGTGGGGGGCTATTTTTTGGCCTCCACCAAAAATCTAGGGAAATTCTATCGCCATTTTTTCATACTTTAAGTCCGTTACCACCAACTTTATTTATCCCATACGCGATTGCGTTGTTGCCTACATTTAAACTGGCGTCGATTTCAATATTATTTATTGGAGCATTTTGGCCCATTTTTCTTGGTGCAATTCAAGGGGTTGTATTAATTGAAAAGCATTACTGGGATAATGCTAAAACTCTAGGGTTAAAGGGAAAGGATTTAGTTTTTAAAGTAATTCTTCCTGCAAGCTCTCCTCATATATTAACCGGGACGGGAACAGCATTAACGTTGTCCTTCATTGTTTTGATGATGGCAGAAATGTTTGGTGCACAATCAGGAATGGGTCATTTTGTTCAATATTATACTGATTTCTCCCAATATGATCATGTGCTTGCAGGTTTGATATTTAATAGTTTCATAATATTAGCCATCATGATGTTGTTTGAAAAAATTAAAAACCGGATTATTTTCTGGATTAATTTAAAAAGTGATGCGAATTAAATGATAAATTTGCGCGGTGTTTTTATACATACAATTATGTATTGCTTATTGCTATTATTAGTCGGGTGTTCAGCCAATCAGCAGCAAACCCATGAAAGTCCTAAAGAATTATTGGTAACGGTGGATAGTGATAAGAATCCGGTTAAGGTTTATGAAGCCGTAAAAATAACGGCCAATGTGAATTTTGGAAATAAGGATATAAGTAAGGACACTAAGATTGATTTTGAGTTTATCGAAAATGGAGTTCCTATGGGGTCGATTATCCCAGAGTATGAAGGGGATGGAAATTACTCGGTAGAGACCATTTTTTCTACGAAGGGTCAGAATCAAGTGGTAGCTCATGTTTATTATGAGGATTTCCATGAAATGCCGAAGGTTGCATTAAATGTTGTTAGTGAATAAAAAATATTTATTAAATGTGAAAAGAGGAATCGTAATGAAATTTGGATATTGGTCACCTATATTTGGCGGTTGGTTACGTAATGTTGAAAATGAGAATATGCCGGCAACATTTGATTATGTGAAACAGGTTGTCCAAGCAGCGGAAAAATGGGGCTTTGATATGACATTAGTTCCAGAGTTGTTTTTAAATGATATTAAAGGTCCTGAAGCAGATGTGTTAGATGCATGGTCAACTGCGGCTGCATTAGCTGCTGTAACTGAAAAAATAGAAATTCTAACAGCCATTCGCCCTGGATTTCACAATCCGGCCGTTATTGCTAAAGCTGCAGCAAATATTGACCATATAAGTAAAGGGCGTTTTAATCTAAATCTTGTGTCCGCATGGTGGGAAGAGGAAGCTCGTCAATATGCCGGACAGTTCACAGCACACGATGATCGTTATGACCGAGTGGAAGAATATATTGATGTCTTAAAAGGGCTATGGACTGAAGATAACTTTTCCTATGATGGTCAATATTATCAGATTGAAAATGCTAAATTATATCCAAAACCAACTCAACGTCCTCATCCGATTCTTTATGCAGGTGGAGAAAGCGCACGAGGTAAACGCGCGATCGTTGATAAATGTGAAGCATATGTCATGCATGGTGGAACGGTAGAAGAAATTGCTAAAAAAATCGCCGAAATGCAGGAGTTAAAAGCTAAAGCAGGCAAGGAGCCTTTTTCGAGATTCGGAATGGCGGCATATGTAATTCTCCGTGATACCGAAGAAGAAGCACAAGCTGAATTAGCACGTATTACTAATGTAAAAGAGACAAGTGGTTATGCAGGATTTGATGATTTTACAAGTAAATCTCAACTCGAAATTGATTTAGAGCTACAGGATTACTCGGTTTCTAATCGTGGTCTACGTCCAAATCTTGTTGGAACGCCTGAACAAATAGCCGATAAAATCCTAGAATATGAAAAAGCTGGACTGGACTTACTTATTCTTCAATTCTCACCACATTTAGAGGAAATGGAGCGTTTTGCAAAGCAAGTAAAACCGTTAGTTGAAGCAAATAGAGAAAGAATAGTTCAATAGTAAAAAAGAAAAATAGTTGAGGTGAAGTGTTAATGAGTAAGATTTTTATCATTCATGAAAATAGTGAGTGGACGGTGCATTTAACAAATAGATTAGCAGAGCTAGGTTTACCATTTGAGGAATGGTATTTGAACGAAGGATCGTTTGATTTGTCAAAACAGCCTCCAGAAGGGATTTTTTATAGTCGTATGAGTGCTTCTTCTCATACTCGAGATCACCGGTTTTCGCCTGAATTGGCAGATAATATCTTTGCTTGGCTAGAACAGCATGATCGGAAGGTATTTAATGGAAGTAGCGCACTTCCTTTAGAGCTTAGTAAAGTAAAGCAATATACTTCCCTTACGAAAGCGGGAATTAAAACACCGAAAACCATTGCGACAGTAGGTAAGGAACGCATTATTGAGGCTGCGAAAAAATTAGGGATTAGCTCATTTATTACCAAGCATAATCGTGCTGGGAAGGGATTAGGTGTTCAATTATTCCATTCAATAGACGCATTAAAGGAATATGTATACGGACCAACCTTCGATGAGCCTGTTGATGGAATTACGCTCATTCAGGAATATATTAAATCTCCTGACCAAACGATCACACGTTGTGAATTTATTGGCGGAAAGTTTTTCTATTCTGTAAAAGTTGATACCTCCGGTGGCTTTGAATTATGCCCTGCAGATGCTTGCAATATTGGCGATCTGTTTTGTCCAGTAGGGGACCAAGTTGAGGAAAAACCAAAGTTTCAAATTATCGAAGCGGTGAATGAGCCAATAATTGCTCAATATGAAGCATTCCTTCAGGCTAATAATATTACTGTTGCTGGAATCGAGTTTATCAAAAATGCTGCAGGGGACATCTTCACTTATGATATAAATACAAACACTAATTACAACAGTGATGCTGAAAAAGCTGCAGGTAAATTTGGCATGCTAGAATTGGCGAAGTTTTTAGGAGCAGAACTCGCAAAACTACGAGTAGAAGCGCTTAAATAATAATCGTTTTTAAGAATATTAGGATAAGGTAGATAACTAGAGCTTCATTTGAAAGGTGGGAACAATTATGACAAATAAAAAAAGAAAACCATTCCATTTTGATACGATTGCAATACACGAAGGACAAACAATTGATCCCATCACACGGTCAAGAGCAGTACCAATTTATCAAACCACATCCTATTTGTTTGATAGCACTGATCATGCAGCAGACCTTTTTAAAATGGAGGGTGAAGGCTACATTTATTCAAGAAATGCTAATCCAACTATAGATGTATTTGAGAAAAGGCTAGCTGGGTTAGAAGGTGGGGTTGGGGCATTTGCCGTTTCCTCTGGCCAGGCAGCAATCGCACTTGCGCTCTTGACCATCGCAAAAGCAGGAGATGAAATTGTTGCCACGAACGCTTTATACGGTGGAACGTTTACGCTGTTTACCAAAACCTTCCCGAGGTTTGGTGTGAGGGTCCGTTTTGTCGATGGCGATGATTTAGATGCAGTAGAAGCAGCCATTACTGAAAAAACAAAAGCCATTTATACAGAAACAATCGGAAATCCAAGCTTGAAAATTGCTGATATTTCAGCACTGAGCAGAATTGCGCATGATCACGAGATTCCCCTCGTAATAGACAGTACCTTTACAACACCTTATTTAATAAAACCTTTTGATTTCGGTGCCGATATTGTTATTCACTCGACTACGAAATTTATCGGAGGTCATGGTACGTCAATAGGCGGGGCAATAGTTGATGCAGGAACATTCAATTGGAAGAATGGAAAATTCCCTGAGTTTACAGAAGTTAATCCGAGTTTAAATCATCGTTCATTTGTAGAAGTAGCTGGAAATGCTGCTTTTATAACAAAGGTTCGCTTTGAGCTAGGACATGATTTAGGTGCCTCTTTGTCACCTTTTAATGGTTGGTTATTTATACAAGGCTTAGAGTCGCTTTCCTTTAGAATCCAACAGCATGTAAATAATGCCCAAAAGGTAGCAGAATATTTAGCTCAGCACGAACAGGTTTCATGGGTGAATTATCCAACCCTTGAGGGAAATGAACAAAAGGAAATAGCCAAGAAATATTTACCGAAGGGTGCAGGTTCGATATTTAGCTTTGGTATAAAAGGTGGCTTGGAGGCAGCCAAAGCCTTCATCAATTCTGTTCAGTTATTATCTCATGTGGCAAATATTGGAGACTCTAAAACTCTGGTGATTCATCCAGCCAGTACATCACATTCACGACTATCTGAGGAAGAACAGCTCAGGAGTGGTGTAACACCAGAACTTGTCCGAATTTCTGTAGGTTTAGAGGATATTGACGATCTTTTTGCTGATATTAATCAGGCATTAATAGTAGCGAGTAAGTCTGTACAAACCGTGTAAAGGCATGGGGAAGGTTGTTAAAGGTTGTTTCGGAAGTTTCGTACCTAATAGGAAGAGTTTATGTGTTATCCTTTAATCAGTACAATGTGGAGTTGATTAAAATGGAGGAATCCTTAAAACAAATTTTAAGCGAGATTAAAGACTTAAAAAAGGATTTATCAGAGGTAAAACAAAATGTAATTGTTTTAAAAGAAGGTCAAGAACGAATCGAAACAAAAGTTGATAGTCTTTCATTAGAACAGCGAAGAAATTTCAAATATACAAACGATAAATTAGACGGCCATCACAAAGTTTTTGGAGTTGTTTCTGACGAGATTAAAGGTGTTAAGGTAGATATTGAATATCTAAGTTCAAAAACTGGCAAGCATGATACTGAACTTAATAATATAACGAACAGACTTAGAGGTTAGAGTAAGTTAGTATTAGTAAAAACAACGCAAAGGAAATTCATTTTCCTTTGCGTTGTTTTATTTTTTCATAGTTATCCACTTTAATTTAATAAATTATTATTCTATTTTTTTTGTTGATAATCAAAAATGTTTCTTGTATAATAATTTTGAATTAAAATATATTAAAAACAGTTGTTTAGTCGGGATTAAAACAGGAATATTAATTTTGGTTTCGGTTTTATCAGAGCTTTAATTCCAACTAAAGCTATATGAAAAATGAGATATATATGACTTACGTTTCCATGGTTGAATACGATGAAGCACCAAAAAAAGTTAAGGACTTATTTGATGACCAAATAAACCAGCATGGCCGCATAACCAATATGAAAAAAACACTTCTTCATTCTGTCCCAGCGTTTAAGGCGTTAATGGAATGGTATCCGCTCCAAAAAGAAGTCGTTAAAGTAATTGGAGAGCGTGCAACGAATTTTTATTGCTATGCTATATCCTCGCAAAATGATTGTTTAATTTGCTCGATGTTTTTTAAAAAAATATTAAATGATTTAAATATTGATTTTGAATCCTTTCAGTTTACAGAAGAAAGTGGTTCAGGGAAATCCACTTTGCTTCGCTGTATCAATTTATTGGAAACGCCTACTTCAGGGATCATTGAACTAGAAGATATCCATGTGGATTCGAAGAAAATTCCGAAAAAGACGGTCCATGATGTGCGCCGTCATACAGCAATGGTGTTTCAAAATTATAATTTGTTTGCTAATAAAACAGCTATAAAAAATATTACTGAGGCTCTGATTACTGTCCAAAAACGAAGTAAGGCTGATGCGATGTCAATTGCAAGGGAGCTGTTAGTAAAGGTTGGTCTTATAGATAAGGAAAATGCCTATCCTTCTAGTTTATCTGGTGGTCAAAAGCAACGTGTTGCAATCGCGCGGGCGCTTGCGTTGAACCCAAAAGTGATTCTTTTTGATGAACCGACGTCTGCTTTAGACCCAGAGCTCGTTGACGAAGTATTAAAAGTTATTCGGAATGTGGCTAAGGACAATATTACGGTTATGATTGTTACCCATGAGCTTGAGTTTGCACGTGGAGTTTCAGATCGAGTTCTATTGATGGATCAAGGTGTCATTGTCGAGGAAAATGCTGCAGAACAGTTTTTTACAAATCCAAAGCATGAACGAACAAAAAAATTTCTTGAAAGATATAATCGAAAAGAAATCGAGTTTTATATTTAGAATCAGGTCAATTAGTCTGTTGATTGTTGTGAAAGTTTAATTTGCACTTGACTTATAGGATTAATATGATTTAATATGTAAATATAGATTTTAAGAAATTTAATAAGCTGACTAGATCACTAGAGGCTCTCATTTTAAGATAATTTGTTATCTTGAATTGGGGCCTTTTGTTTTTTTTCATAAGTGAAGGGAGAAAAAGGTATGTCCAAGGTTAATTCAATCACATGGTTTAGGGATAAATCAGAGGCTAAAAAGGAAACTATAACTAAAAATGTTAATCTCAATTTACCTGATTTACAGTTTTTCCTAATGTGTCAAAAGCATTATAGGGTAAATAGAGGTGTATTTAATACGATTGATGCTTGGTTCTATGAATATGGAATAGTGTCTATTATTCACCGCCGAACTAGTGTTTTAGCTTTTTTGGATTTTGTTAAAGAAGCGGATCAAGACTCGGACCAGCAAAAATTTATTCGATTTGGACATGGAGGTCTTACTAGTAGGCTTCAACAATTTATGGAGGATTCTAGTGGGGAAAGGGAAATTGTTTAAATCAAAAATTCAATCTTAGGAATTTAATAATTTACAGGCTGACTAGTCAACTAGAGGCTCTCATTTCAGAAAGGAATTTTCTTGAAGTGGGAGTCTCTTTATTTTAATAAGGCTGTTTTCATAAAGATTGTTGTTAAAATCTTAAACCCGATTTTAACGTGGTAACAATCTTAAACCCGATTTTTACTAGGTAACAGCTATTTTGTAACTTGGAAGGAAATTTACAAGCTCTTTTCTCATAAATGTTGGCTGTTTTACTGTCTAAACGTAGTCTAAACACTTCGTTTTCATCTGAAAAAGCATCAGAGTTTGAGAAAAGAGCCTAATAAAAAGAGAAAAAAACAACAGAGAGAGTGGAGAGAAAGATGAAAAGATGGATTAGTGGTTTTGTTGTATTATTATTACTTTTGACGTTAGGTGCATGCTCAAGTAAAACCAGTACAGCGGGTAACAAGAAAAAGGCTGAAAAGCCAGATAAAATTGTGCTGGATTACGCTTATTATTCACCTACAAGCCTAGTTCTCAAAGAGTTTGGCTGGGTAGAGGAAACATTTAAAAAAGAGGGAATTGAAGTAGAATACGTTTTAAGTCAAGGAAGTAATAAAGCGCTAGAATTTTTAAATAGTAACAGTGTTGATTTTGGTTCTACGGCTGGAGCAGCAGCGTTATTGGCGAAAGCAAAAGAGGCGCCAATTGAGTCTGTTTATGTTTTATCCAAACCTGAATGGACTGCTCTTGTTACGACAAAAGATTCTTCAATCAAATCTATTAAAGATTTAAAGGGTAAAAAAGTAGCTGCTACGGTTGGAACAGATCCATACATTTTCCTATTGAGAGCGCTAGATAAAGAAGGTCTTTCTGCAACTGATGTCCAGTTAGTAAATCTAATGCATACTGATGGAGCACAAGCGCTTCTTTCTAATCAGGTTGATGCATGGGCGGGGTTAGATCCTCATATGGCGAGAGTTCAGGTTGAGTCTGATGGGAAGCTGTTTTACCGAAATCCAGATTTCAACACCTACAATGTTTTAAATGTTCGAAGTGAATTTGCAGAAAAGTATCCGAAGCAGGTTGAAAGTGTAATTGAAGTATATGAAAAAGCAAGAAAATGGTCAATTGAGAATCCCGAAGAGCTGCAGAAAATACTTGAGAAATATGCACAAATTAAGCCACAAGTGGCAAAGCTTCAATTAGAGCGCACTGATTTTTCAAAACCAATTCCAGGCAATGACCAGATTTCAGCATGGCTCTCAGCTGGTGATGTATTACAAAAAGGCAAAGTAATTCCTGAAAATATCAAAGTTTCAAAGTTAGTTCAAGACCTTATTAATCCAAGCTTTGCCAAAAAAGTAATTAGCGAATAACAGAATAAACTTCGAGCTTTACTTTCAGCTTGGAGGTTGTTTTTGATAGTAAAAGCTCATTTTTTAAAAATATTGGTGTAGCTGTACCTAAAGCTGCACCTTTTTTAAAAGGGAGATGAACAAAATGAGTAGCAAAAATCCTGCCGTGGCGGTTCAGAGCCAATTAACAATCAAAGTAAAAAAGACGATTAAAGCTCAAAAAGTGGTAGGGGAGTTTCTATTAGGTGGCATTGTACCACTCTTGTTAATCGCCTTTTGGGAATCACTCAGTAGATTTGGCGTGGTTCCGCCCCACCTGCTTCCTTCCCCAACTAGCATTCTAGCAAACATTTCAAATATGGCAATGGATGGTTCGTTGTGGTGGCATCTTGGTGTAACGCTTTATCGGTTATTCTTCGGCTTTTTCATCGGTGTTGCGGTCGCGGTAATTGTTGGGTCATTAGTTGGTTACCTCAAAAGAGCCGAGCAGTTATTTGACCCGCTTATCCAAGCCTTTCGTTCTATTCCCTCATTAGCTTGGGTCCCATTGTTCATTTTATGGATGGGAATCGGAGAGCCGTCAAAAGTTGTTTTGATTGCTGTAGGGGTATTTTTTCCCGTATATCTAAATATCGTTTCGGGGATACAATCTGTTGACCGAAAGCTTATTGAAGTAGGGAAGATCTATAATTTTAACTCCTTCGATTTAATACGAAAAATCATTCTACCTGCCTCTATGCCTTCTTTCCTAGTGGGACTTAGAAGTGGCCTGGGATTAGGTTGGATGTTTGTCGTTGCAGCGGAGATTATGGGTGCGAGCAAGGGAATCGGCTATTTGCTTATTTTTGGCCAAAACACCTATTCTCCAGAGTTAATCCTTTCAAGCATTGTCCTTTTCGCCATTCTTGGGAAAATAACTGATGCCTTATTAAAAACTCTTGAAACAAAATCTCTGCATTGGCAGGACACGATTGTAAAAAAAGCATAGAGGAAGTGGAACATGTTAGAAATTAAAAATGTCACAAGAGTTTTTGGAAGTGGTGAAACAGGCTTTAAAAATCTGGATTTAACAGTTGAGAAGGGAGAAGTAGTTGGAATATTAGGGACGAGTGGGAGTGGAAAGAGTACATTGCTCCGTGTCCTGTCAGGTCTTGATGACGATTATCGCGGGATCGTTTCGATTGACGACGAGGTAGTAAGCTCAGTCCACGAAAAAATTGGCATGATTTTTCAAGAACCTCGGTTACTTCCGTGGCTGACTGTGAGCGAGAATATCGGTTTTGGTATAAAGAATGGAGACAAGAAGCAAGAGAAGGTTCAGGAAATCTTGGATGCAGTAGGATTAACTGGATTTGAAAACCTTTTCCCAAAGGATTTATCGGGGGGTATGGCGCAACGGGTGGCAATTGCCAGAGCTCTTGTTACCGCGCCAGAAATCTTATTACTTGATGAGCCGTTTAGCGCCTTAGATGCTTTTACTAAAATGCAATTGCAGGATCTCCTTTTATCAATATGGCAAAAATACCACTCCACCTTCCTGCTTGTTACCCATGACATAGATGAGGCGCTCTACCTGTGTGACAGAATCATCGTAATGCGTGGTCAGCCCGGGGAAATTTATTATACTCTAACCATTGATCAGCAAAGGCCGCGGACAAGAGGCGACGCAGAACTTGCCCACCTAAAGGAAAAGATCATTAATCTTTTAGATTTATCGCAGATTAACGGGCAGTAAATCGCCCACTGATGGAAGTGGCACTTTACAAGCGATAGAAGTTGTTGAAGGCATGAAGCTATATCTCCATAAGCTAATATTTCCCTGTATTTTTGGAGAATATAAAAAGAGTCTTTCTAAAGGAATGATATTATGTATATTTTCTTTAATGCTCTTTTCCTGTTAGCAGGGATTAAATGGGGGGATTGGAAGAATTGGAGGCAATATTATCCAACCATTCTTTTCTTAATTTTGGGTGATTTATTATATAACTTTTTACTCTATAATCATTCAATGTGGTTATTTCACGATTTAATCTTACCTAACCATACTATGATTACTCTTTTAGCCATGGTCGTATCATATTCTTGTACTGTCTTAATATATTTAGGTAGGTTCCCTGAGGGTTGGACAAAGCGGTTTTTATGGTTTCTGTTATGGTTTGGCATTTTTTTAATCGCAGAGTATTTTAACAGTAGGTTAAAGTATATTACATACCATAATGGGTGGGATTTTGGGTGGTCTGCTTTATTCACAGGTGTTATCTTTATTATTTTGCCTATTCACCACAAAAGACCTATATTAGCTTGGTTCTTATCGGTTAGCGTCATCATATCTTTGCTGTTAATTTTTGACGTAAAAATAAGTGATATGAAATAAAAAAGCGCAGGGACGGTTCTCATGCTTCCTTTGGAAGCCTGAGAACCGTCCCTGTGTGTTTTAATCTGAAACAGTGTTGTTTTTCATGGGTGTGTATATTTTGTTCTTGAATGTATCATTGGCATAAAGGAAAAATGTGAATTTGAAGCCAAATTTTTTATAAAGAGAATTCAATGTTTTTATTGAAGCAGCGAGTTCTTGGTAAAAGGTGTCACTGATTTTAGGTGAAGCGAAAATGATTTGCCCCTCCGTCATATTGAAATAACCGTGCATGAACAGCGCTGTACTGACCAGTTTTTCAATGATTTTTTCTATTGTTGCGGTGGTATTGACGTCGTCAAATTCTTCTTCGGATGCGATGGTCACTCCATAAATGTTTGTGATATTGTTAGAAATTACTTTAAGCCCCAATACATCAATGGCCTTGAGTTGCAAAACATCTAATTGTGAACTTTTATTGGGAAAAATAGAATAATGGCGTTTTTTCAGAAAATAGTTTTTGGTAATTTCTAAGGTTTGATTAATTTTTTCTTCATTATGTAATTCCCAAGAATTGATTAAAGGACTCCAGTTTACTTGGACGGATTGACATTTTTTACTTTGCTGCAACCAAGATTGGATTAACGATTCACTAATTTCCATTTCCAAGGTATTGCCTCCTCTTTGTCGACTAACTTAAATTTACCATATTTTAGAGATGAGGGGGAGAAAGAAGGAAAAACTGTACCCGTCTAGTGCTTGTGACCGAATGAGAATCGTTCCCTTGTGTTATAATCATTGAAGAGTTTAAAGACGGAGGAAATGTAAATGAATGTAATCCTTACTACTAAGAGAGAAAAATTAGGTTCCTACAGGAATTTACGATCTCTTTTTGAACAAAACATAAATGTGAATTCTATATCAGAAACATTAGCAACTTGTAATATCTTTGATGATGCTAGGGAAGTTAAAGATAAAATGCACTCAAAGGATTTTGATGTGATTGCCGTTGAAGATGTGGGTATTGTTATTGGATATATTATGGAAAATACCCTTGATGAAGGAACCTGCAGAGATTTTGTTAAAAATTTTAGTCCAACAGAAATTGTTTCGGAATCAACACCTTTAATTAAAGCTCTGTTTATATTAAGGGAAACTGAAAGAATATTTATTCTTGAAGCTAATAGGGTAACGAAAGTCGTTACTTTAGCAGATTTACAGAAGCCGCCGGTTAGAATGTTGTTGTTTGGATTAATATCGCTATTGGAAATTCAACTTAATAGAATTATTAAAAATTATTTTCCAAATAATACTTGGGGAAGTCATTTGAAACCAAATAGAATCGAAAAGGCTGAAAGTTTATTTTTAGAAAGAAAATCCCGAAATGAAGCGATTGAATTAACTGATTGTTTGCAAATATGCGATAAACGGGAAATCATTGTAAATGAGCCCCAGTTAAGAACCTTATCGGGTATTGAAACAAAAAGTAAAGGGATTGCTTTCTTTAAGAGATTAGAAGAATTAAGAAATAATCTTGCCCATTCTCAAGACCTAAACACCAAAAATTCATGGACCGAAATATTCACACTAATCGAACAAACCGAAGAATTCCTAGAAAAATGCGAGCAGATATAGGGTGCATGGGGACGGTTCTTGTGGTTGTTTTTTGTGAAAGCAAGGGAGAAGGAGGAGATTTACGGATTGAGAGATGGTCGAGTAGAACGGAGCAGCAAAGATAAAGGCTGATAAAAAACTAAGGGGACGGGTTCTAATGCTTTTGAAAGTTGCATTAGAACCGTCCCCATGTCCTTATTTTTCTGTTAGCCAGGTTCTTTCATCGGTTTTTTTAAAGTTTACCATTAGGTAATTATTGATGTTTTCTTCGGGGTTTTTGTAGTGAATGACATCCCAAATGTGAATTGATTCGGGTATTCCAAATGATGAGGTGGAATCGACTGGTTTACCTGAAAACTCAATCGGTATTTTCAAATTAAATACTCCAATGTCTAAATAATTATCTTTTTTAAACATAGTTCTGAACTTTTTGAACGGTGCCTTCTTGGTATAGTCAAATAAAATGTTTGAAATGTCATGTGCTTTATCTTTTACATTGTCTTTATTGATATCGCTAATTAATAAGACTGGATGATTTAGGAATACAGCTTCAGTATCAAAATTGGCATAATCCCATCCATTTTCGCTTAGGAAGCTCTCATATTCTTTGTTCAACTTCTCTTCATCAATCTCAATTCCTAAATTCTCCCCATAGATTTCTGGGACATAATACAAATAACTTCTAAAATAATAATTATCCTCTAGTTCTAGTTCTTTATCTTCATCAAATAAACCCTCATACTTCGTAGCTTTTGCATAAAAGGTTAATTCCTTATTCCAAATTGGAGCAACTACCAAGATCTTTTTCTTTTTGTCTAATTTCTTATCAGTATCAACAACAATAAATTTTTCGTGGTATTTTTTTGATAGTTCCTTTAACACAGTTCCCTCATATTTTTTTTCTTTAACGGGTGCTGATGATTTAGCGGTGATTTCAGGTTCTTTCTCTGGTTCTTTGTCAAAAATTAGATAACTTACACTATAAATTAGGATTAATAGTAAAATAGAACCTATCAGGAAAAGTATTTTTCCGTTGCTACCTTTTTGCCTTTCCTCTTCGTAAACACTGTCTTCTTTTTTTTCAAAATCTATCA
>CALCRD010000363.1 GCA_937894355.1 uncultured Bacillus sp. | reverse complement strand
GATTCTTCAGCAGTCCCTTTAGGAACATGCACTTCTACATTGCCATAAAAATCGATATAAATGCCCATAGTTGTCCGATTTTTGTAAACTAATTCAAAACTAATGGTCTCTCCAGAAAATGTATGAATCATAATATCACCTAATGTTTCAGTTAGTTATATTTCTTGGCTGTGTTAAACAGACCTGTTAATTGAGCTTCAAAAAAAGATGAACTCATCATCAAATTTTAACATAAAAATGAGGGGTTACTGCCGGTTAATTTAGATAAATGGGCTAGGTCCCTCATTTGTACGAATTGTTTAAGACTTAACGGAATATAATCTGATATCCATTGTTTTTTCTCAGCTAAATTCCAATGAATAGCACACATTCCGTTCATCTGTACGTAAATTACTTAATAATTTATTCAAACAATGGGATTGACTGCAATCATCAATGACTACTCAACGAGGGGGATTTTTTATGGAATGGTATTTGAAAGTTTTAAAGAATTATGTTGGATTTGAAGGGCGAGCCCAGCGAATGGAGTACTGGATGTTTGCCCTTTTCAATGCCCTAATAGCCCTGGTTCTTAGCTTGCTAATGTATGTCTCTGAATTCCTATATTTTTTAGTTCTTATTTATTATGCAGCCGTTTTACTACCGTCATTAGCTGTAACCGTTCGCAGATTGCATGATACGGGAAAAAGTGGTTGGTGGATCTTAATTAGCTTGGTTCCTTTAGTGGGAAGCATTATTCTTTTGGTATTTGTCTGTACTGATAGTCAGGCGGGCGATAACCAATACGGCCCCAACCCTAAACTTAAGCTAACCGAAGTTTGATTTGGTACAGCGCCTGACACAGATCACTAGTTAGTTAGCTACAATTTTTTTCAAAAAAATCTTGGTCTAATAGTAAAAGGTCAGCTCTTATTTTGACGAGTTGACCTTTTTCGTTTTCAATTAGGCAAAAACAAGGCTTGGCTCCATTTTCAGAGCCAAGCCGATTCTTAGGTTATTTATTAGCAGTAGCAAGAGTTGCTTCTGGTGATGTTACTTTGTCATAAAAGTCGACGAATTTATCACGATCGTCACCATTTCGGTAAGCCATAGCAACACGTGGATGCTCGTTCAATACACCAGAGATCATGAATGGAATGATATAGCCCCACTCCCACTTTTGGCGCATTTCTAGCATATGCTTTTCAATCATATGAAGAACTGGTTTAATTTCATAATTCGCTTTTTGGATATAGCTAACTAATAGCTCTGTATGACAGTTTCCAGCTGCACGGCCCATGCCATAAACAGAAGAATCAAGGAATTCAACCCCATTTTTCATTGCAGCTAATGTATTAGCGAATGCTAACTGCATGTTGTTGTGCGTGTGGACTCCAAGACGTTTGTTAGGTAGCAATTCACGGAATTTTTTCACTTGATGCTCAATATCACTAGGATCTAAGCTTCCAAATGAATCAACGATATAAACAATATCTACAGGACTTTCCTTTACCATTTTAAGTGCTTCAATTAACTGACGCTCAGGTGCACTAGATAAAGCCATGATGTTTAGAGTAGTTTCATACCCTAAATCATGAAACATTTGAATAAGCTCTAAGCCTTTATCGATTTCGCGAGTATAACAAGCTACTCGAATCATATCTAAATGACTTTGCTCACGCGGTAGAATGTCATTTGGATCAACACGACCAATATCTACCAACGCAGATAACTTAGTGAACTTTTTCTCGGGAATGATTTCTTTCAAGAAGTTATCATCTAGAAATCTCCACGGATTTGGTTCAGTGGCATTAAGAAGCTTAGCGGAGTTTTTGTAGCCAATTTCCATGTACTCAACACCTGCTGCATTGAGGTCATTATACAAATCTTGCACAAATTCAACGCTGAAATCCCAATTATTAACCAAGCCACCATCACGAATAGTACAGTCTAATATTTTGCTACGATTTTCCATGATAGTAATTCCCCCTTTTTATACCACTTTATCAATATTATTTTTTACATATATGAATTAACATCGATATTTACATATTGTGTTTATACCACTGTTAGTTCGAAAGTGTCAATCTATTTTCCGAAAATTCTAATTATCTAGGGAAAATAAATTTTTCCAATTAACCTAACTAATTCCTCTAATCAGATTTTCACCCATAGGAACAAGAAAACGACACTTTATCATAATACCACGAATCTCCACATGTAAGCTTGTAATAAGCTTGAGGGAATTCACCAAACTTTCCTATTAAACCATTTCCTAACATACTTCATTTGCGCAGTGTACCCTACTCAAACCGACAGAAAACAATTATTAAAATTTAATCTACACCTAGTAAAGAGTATCTTCCCTTCTTCATTATATGACAAAAAATCAATTCGACAAAATTTTACAAATTTCATGGTAGCAAAAAACATTAGTGAATTCCTTTTACTTTTACTCTCAATCAAAAATTCCACCAATTAATCAATTAGTTTGTCCATACGAACTTGTCAGGATTGAATATATTACTAGTACGAAACAAAAGGAGGTGATTTGATGAGCAATCCATGGTTTTCAAATGATAATCGTAATAAAAACTATGATAAGAACTTTAACAAGAACCATTCAAAAGCAAACAGCGATTCCAAATCGCATGCAGATCTTGATTTTGACAATGATATCGACACAGATGTTGATAGTGAAAACAAATCGAGAAATAAAAATACTGCTATTGCTAAAGTTTTCAAAAGTGGCAACTCCGATATTTACGTTGATGTAAATGTATATTCGGACGCTAAATCTAAAGTTCGTTCACGTGCTGAATCCGATCAGGACCAAGACCAATATCAAGACCAAGATCAATATCAGAATCAAAAACAAAAATACGGCCAAAATTCAAAACACAAGTAAGGTTAAATAGCCTTTATTTTTAAAGGGGTATTATACTTAATACCCCCTTTTTAAAAATAAAATTAGAAAAGGGGCATTATGATGAAAAATCAGGAAGGTAACCGTTCTATGCAATTTTTCGATAATTTAATGAAAACACGGGAAAGTTCGTTAAAGGAGATAAAAGCAAATGTTTCTTCTGCAATAAACCATAGCGGAAATTCAGATGTGGATATCAATGTACATGTTCAAATGGATACAATGCCAATAGCGCTCTCCTTGCTCTCTTTATCCCTCGCCAATAAACAAATATCCCGCGAAGAATTTGAACAGGCTGTTGAAGAACTAATAAAAATAAACAATGATTACAAAAATTCCGACTCAAAAATGAAGGGCGATTCGAAGGTAGCATTATTTACCAATGAAAAAAACAAAAGAATCTGGGGAAGAGAGTAAATAATCTACCTTCCCCAGATTCTTTATTTTATAAGGACTTTCGGATAAATTTGATGAAGAAACCGCAATGACCAACATCACCAAAATTAACTAAGCTATTTATCTCGCTATCTTACAACTAGGGCAACTTGAGTTTGCAGAATCATATTGAGTTCCGCAGCTCCGGCAAAATACTACACCAGACTCAGCATAGCCCCCAGTTTGGCCTCGGTCATGGCCAGAGTCAGAGGTCCCCACAACCTGTACATGAGCCGCTTGATTTTCCTTCACTAGCGACTTCGACGCCCCATTTCTTTTCATTGATACAATCACTAAAAACATCGTAATGAGGTTAATCAAAATACATAAGGCAAGAAGTATGTTTGTAAGAGATGGATTATTTAACATGTATGCATTAACCTCCAATTTTATAGGGACGCGAGAACCGTCCCCTTGATTACTATTCTTCCGCTACTATTTTTCTCTTCTTGGTTAAAATGACAGCAACGGTTGATACAATGGCACCTATACCGCCAATTCCTCCGATGGAGCCTAGGAATAATGGGGTATTGTTATACCAGCGAACCAATAGGTTGGTTGATACAAGGAAGTCATCGATTTCTTTAGTTAACTCATTTCCTGCTGCATCAACGGCTACCACTTTAACAGCCTGTTTTGTATTAGCACTTGCAATATCGAATGTATAATCCTCTCCATCCGCCTGATAATCTACTTTTTTATTATTCAAGTAAATTTCCGCAGCATTTAGAACAAGATTATCCTTGATTGAAATCGTTACAGACTTCGTATCAACTGGATACTGCTCTCCACTTTCGATATCAATCGGCACTACGACTGGAACGGTTTTATCAATACCAAATGAGATTTCAGCCTTTTTGGTTTCATCAATATTTTCATTGACGTTTCCAGCTAAATCCTCTGAATAAATCGCAACCGTATAGCGGCCATCGCCAGCAAATAAGCCTTTTTTGATCACATATTTATACTGACTCCATGAACCGTTCCCACCTGTTGAGGAAATAGTATAATCCTTACCTTCAACCAAATCAGTTGGGGTTCCGTTCTTAGTCATTTTCACAAAAATACTTTCAGGCTTTAAGCTGTCCACGTTTGTTTCTGTTAAAATAACGTCAGTTTCCTTTTGAACATACTTTCCATCAATACTTTTCAATGATTCATCAAAGACATAGACGGAACCGAATCGATTGACGGAGAAACGAATCATTTTAGTCGTTTCATTTCCGGCAAAATCCACAAGCTTGGCTGTCAAAGTATAAAGATCATCATTTTCTTTATTTTTATCAAAATTAGCAAAGGTATAGACTCCACCATTCGGAGAATCAGCGGCATTGCCTTTCAATGCTACCGGACCTTTGTTTCCACCTGTTAGCTTAATCGATACTGCACTCTTATTGAAATTTGTATCCGAGTAAGAAATAACTGGCACCACATCTCCATTGTTCGCAGACTTATCCGCTACACCTGTAATTTCTAGGGTTGGAGCTGTTTGGTCAACCACGAATTCTTCTGCTTGATAATCTGCAGCAATATTACCAGCCTGATCCGTGTAATCAACATCAAAGTTGTATTTACCATCCATGCCATAATGGAGCGTTGCGGTATGAACATCTCCGTTTGTTTTCCAACCACTTGTAGCTGGGAAGCCAATTCCTGAACCATTATCGCTTGCCGAACCTGTTATTTTAAATCGGCTTGTCTCAAAGTTGTGCTCTGTAATTGTAATTGTCGCTGTGCGGTCAGTTTTGTAATAGTTACCATTTGCCGCTGAATGATTGCTATACGTTACATTGATTACCGGTTTTGTTTTATCAAGGGTAAATTTGTGCTGTGCAAATGGACCAGCAGCGTTTCCTGCATTATCAGTATACTTAACATCAAATGTATAATCCCCATCCGCAGTATATTGAACTGTTGCCGTATGGGTTGTTTTGTCAGGGTCTACAGGCTCTGCCTTCGTTGACCAGCCAACCAATTTGGGAATGACACCATCAGTATTGGTAATCGTATGGACAACATCTTCCGGCTTAAAGTTACGTTCAGTAATGACCATCGTTGCCGTGCGATTTTCCTTGTAAAAATCAGCAAACTGCGGATCCGCTGTATTGTTGTCATAAGTAACATTCATGGTCGGGGCTGTTTTATCAATGCTAAATGTAATCTCTTTCTCTGAAGTGTTCCCAGAACGGTCCGTGATCTTTACTTTTACCACAATATCATTACTATTCTCGCTAACCGTAAGCGTCTTTTTCATTTCAGTAACTAGGTTTTTATCTGTCTTAGTTTGCTGCCAACCATCGGGATTGCTTTCAGATCCATATGATTTGTCATTGTTAATTTTAATGATGCCGCTTTGATTGTTCGCTGTGTCATAAGGTGCCACAACAGACCATTCAATTTCTTTAAGACCTGAATACGTATCTGTAATCGTTAAATCCACATCAACGTTTTTGTTGTAAAGTTCTAGATTGTTATTATCTTTATAGGTTGTTTTGACCTTTTCAAAAGCAATATGTGTTTCTTCTTTATGCTTATCCTCGTCCTCTATGACTGCACCATCTGGAGTGACATACTCTCCAGTGTTGTTTACATAGTCAGTTGCTTTTGCAAAAATTTGACCCTTGAAAGATGCTGGAACATTGAATTTCACTTCTTTTGTTGTAGCAATAGCTTTAACACTTTCCGGTCCAGTGATTTCTTTAATCGTTCCATTTTCTACACCGTAGTACTTGCCATTTTCGTAATCCTTCAAGTAAATTAGCATTTCTTTTACTTTACTTGTTGCCTCAAAATCTAATTCTTCTTCATGATCTTCTGCTTGAATCGTCACTTCTATTGCTTTATTAAAATAAAAGCCATAATCCGTTAGTTCAATCGCTTCTTTAAGACTCGCTTTACCATCTTGTTCAGCAAACTTAAATTCAGTTATTGCTGGGCTTGTTTTATCCATAAAAACAGTTTCATCTTCGTGTTTGACATTACCTGCATTATCAATCACATCGACATTAATAACGTAAGAGCCATCCTGATTAATTTGATAATCATTAGAGTGAAGCAGGGCAATATCGTCCGTACTTAAAGTTGCTTGTTGTTTATTATGATAATAATAGGAAGCCTTTGTATCATCATCATCTTCAACGTTAATGATATCTCCATTCACATCAATCTTAACCGCATTGACACCTGAATCAGGATCTTTAACATTGATATCATATGTTACATCGCCACTATAGAATTGGGTGTTGGACTCATCTAGATATGAATTGACCCCAGCTTTAGGTTGAATATTAATAGTAGAAGCCGGTGCATTCTTTTCAACCATGATGACCATGCTGTCATTTGCTTCAATATTGGAGTTATCAGCATTTACATGAATATCACTCTTGTTGCCTACATTGTCATTTACTTCAACATTGAAAGTCCCTTTAAAATTCTCAGTATCGAGCGAATAAGTAGCTTCGCCCGTTAAACCTGATATTTCATAGCTTTCACGAACAAGATTCGGCTCCGTTTCTCCCTCTCCCGGAACAGCAATTAGTTTAAAGTTTTTTATTCCTGATGCATCATCCTTAACCTTGACCGTAACGGCAATTTTTTTATTAAAAAATGTACCAAAGCTTAAGAAATTCAATACTTCAGCAAAAGTGTTGTCATTTTCCAACTCAAATGTAACAGAACTTTTTCCAGTTGCTAGTGTTGGCGGTTTTTCATCGATATAGATAGTCTTTTGTGCTTTTTCTATCTCATTCTTATTTCCTGCATTGTCTTTTACCGCTACAGAAAAATCGTATAATCTACCTTTATCTACGAGCGAGCTTGTGTGAATCGATTCAAGGGCTGGGCTCAATTGCTCCTCGGTACCATTGGAAAAATCGTATGTTTTGAGCGTCTCGTTACCAAGCTTAATGTTAACGGTATTAACACCTGAGGATTCGTCGTTCACTTTTACATCTAGTCTAACATCATTACTATAAAATTCTGTTTCAGCACCAGTTGACTCATTCTCCAGCTTGTATGGTTCTTCATTTTCTTTATCGGGAAAAACAGTCAGTTCTGCAGTTGGCGCGATATGGTCAACCATGAATCTTGGTTTCCCTTTCGGGTCGATATTTGCCTCGGTTACGTCATAAGTTTGTTTATTATTAACGTTATCAGTAACCTCGATCGCAAAGGTTCCATCAAAGCTTTCTGGGTCAAAAGTGAAGGTTGCTTTGGCTTCTCGGTCACTATTGCTTTTAGAAACAGTACCATTAATCGTTTTTTCATCTGAATTCTTTTGTTTAGCAATTAGCTTAACATTTTTAATCCCTGAAGCTGCATCGGCAACATTTACCTCAATCTCGATTTTTTCTTTAAAGAACATTCCAAAAGTTAGGTTATTTAAGATTTGTGAACCAGTTTGTTTAACTTTAACTGCACCATCTAGTACAGGTACGGTTTGGTCAATATTTACTGATTTTTCTTCTTCAACTTTATTTCCTGCTGCATCAAGCGCCCCAATTTTATATTTACCTTGATAATCGCCATTCACAGCATTGAATGTGTAACTTGAATCAGCATTTACGGGAATTTCAGTAGCTGTTTCTTCATCTTTGCTATAATAAATTTTTCCGATATTTGTTGCAAAATCAATTCCTTTAAAATCCTCTTTCGGATTTTTCAGGCCAAAATTTACATGAACGTTACCGCTATACCACACTTTTTCGCTAACTGTAGCTTTGTTATCGCCCTGTAATTCCAGGTTGTCGATGGTAGGTTTTTTCCTATCAAATAAAAGATATAGATCATCAGCAAGATCAACTATACCTGCATCGTTCTTCGTATTGTTTTTCACTTGGATGTCTTCAATTATGGAGTTTTCGCCAATTTCATGGCTGGGTTTCCAAGGTTTAAAAATAGTATCAAATAAATTTGTGATATATAGCTTTAAACGATTAAAAGTACTTGTTCCATTTTGGACTGGTTTAACCGTTAATTGTGCATCAGCTGAATAAATAAGCTTATTTTCGTCAATTTGATCAATTTTAGCGCCTTGGGTAGGTTCTAACAAAATATAATTTTGCCAAGACTCTGGTAAATTTGGAATTTTAGCAAAAGTAACAATAATAGACGTAACTCCAGTAATGTTTTTATCCGTATAAATAGCACTATTATCATCGGCAGCTATTTGGAAATTCGCATCATTATCCAAATCCATTGGACTTCCTTTAACGCTGATCGCTGATACTTCATAGCCGTTATCAGGTTTCAATGTAACAACCGCTTCACTATCATGTTCGACAATCTCTTTATCAAGTGATACTTCCCCATGGTCAGGATCATTAATGGTAACTTTATAAGTGTTAATCTCGAAAACTATAACGACTGTTTCATCTTTTTTAACCTCTGGAACTTCAAACTCATATTCCTTAGTTTTCATTTTTACATCATTTGGAAGAGTAATAGATGTGTTACCAAATGTAATAGTTTTAATATGATAGCCTTGGATAGGGCTTACCTTGAAGGTT
>CALCRD010000362.1 GCA_937894355.1 uncultured Bacillus sp. | reverse complement strand
TCAGTCGATGGGCTATAAGTTCATACGCAGCTACCCGGGCACTTCCGCTTTTCAAAGTATATTTCCTCTCTTTTTTGGCGATGATGTTAGCAAAAATGGATGGAGGGGAAATGTGTGAAAACAGGGACTTTACGACAAATATTATTGATTACGGATGGTTGTTCCAATCAAGGTGAGGATCCAGTTGCAATGGCCGCCCTCGCTTATGAACAAGGCATCACGATAAATGTGATTGGAGTAATGGAGCAAGATGTGATAGATGGTAATGGGTTAAAGGAAATTGAAGAGATTGCCTTGGCAGGTAAGGGTGTGAGCCAGGTAGTCTATGCAACACAACTTTCTCAAACCGTACAAATGGTTACTAGAAAGGCAATGACACAAACACTTCAAGGGCTTGTTAATAAAGAGCTGCAGCAAATACTTGGAGGTTCTAAAACAGTCGAAGATTTACCGCCGGAAAAACGTGGTGAGGTCATGGAGGTAGTCGATGAGCTTGGCGAGACCTCACAATTAGAGGTTTTGGTGTTAGTCGATACAAGCGCAAGTATGAAGCATAAACTACCAACGGTTAAGGAAGCCTTGTTAGACCTTTCATTAAGTCTAAATGCTAGGTCAGGTGAAAATCGCTTTTCTGTCTTTGTATTTCCCGGGAAAAAGAAAGATGTCGAAAAAATATTAGATTGGACACCTAAGCTTGAATCATTAACAACGATCTTTTCCAAACTAACGACTGGTGGAATTACCCCAACAGGTCCAGCAATTAGTGAAGCATTAACCTATTTTAAGAAAAAAAGATCTTTAAGGAGCTTGTTATCCCGTGATGATGAATCATTCTTTGAAGAATCTATGTAAAGTAAACCAAGGGACAATCATAGAGGGGAAGTGGCATCGAAATCGCTATACGATTGTTAATGAGTTAGGGTATGGAGCGAACGGTATTGTGTACTTAGCTCAATCTCGTAACGGGCTAGTTGCCTTAAAGATGAGTGATAATAGTATGTCTATTACTTCTGAGGTTAATGTACTAAAGTCCTTTGCTAAGGTCCAGGGTTCAACCCTTGGGCCTTCTTTGCTTGATGTCGATGATTGGGTAAGAAGAGCTGGGCAAATTTCTTTTTATGTAATGGAATATATAAAAGGACAGGATCTTTTAAGTTATATTCATCAAAAAGGTCCGGACTGGACTAATGTATTTATTTTGCAATTATTATCTGATTTAGATCAACTACATCAAAACGGTTGGGTGTTTGGGGATTTAAAACCGGAAAATCTAATCGTGACAGGTCCACCTCCAAAAGTTCGCTGCATCGATGTCGGAGGGACGACGCTAAAAGGTAGAGCAATAAAGGAATTCACCGAATTTTTCGATCGGGGATACTGGGGGCTGGGCAGTCGCAAGGCCGAGCCAAGCTATGATTTGTTTGCTGTGGCGATGATAATGGTGAATACAGTGTACCCAAAGCGGTTTAATAAAACGACTGGGGGCTTGCAGCAACTTAAACAAATGATTGGTCAAAAAAGGGAGTTAAGAAAAGTAGAACCCGTTATATCTAAAGCGTTACAAGGTGGCTATGATTCAGCAGGTCAAATGCGAAAGGAAATGCTTAGCGTTTTAAATCCAACCCCAAAGACTACCAGTCAGACAAATAAAACAATGCGCCAGCAACGTGTCAAAGCTAGTAGAATCAATCATGTGAAGCACAAGAAAAAAGGCGGAGTGTTAGAAACTATCGTAATTACTGCAGTGATTGTATTTTTATATAGTTTGTATATTTTCGAACAACTTTTGTAGTTTAATTTGAAACCTTTAGTAGTTTTGTCCGTATTATTAAAATTAAAGTGATTTTTTGAAAATATCAGGTGCTTAGTTTTGAATCTATGTAGGAAAAAGTGATAAGCTTTTAGTATTAAGATGTTTTTAATATTACAATTGTATAAAGGAAGATAAGTATGTTCGAAAAAAAGGTAGAACGTTTTCTTCAACAACATGGTTTACATATGGAAAATAAGGGAGTTGTCGTAGGTGTTTCAGGTGGTCCAGACTCATTGGCTCTACTTCACTTCTTATGGAGTCATCGGGATGCTTGGAATTTATCACTAGTCGTTGCCCATGTTGACCATATGTTTCGAGGGAATGAATCAGCACAGGAAGCCGTGTTCGTTCAAGAATTTTGTCAACAGCATAATATCCCATTTGAAATGAAGCAAATAGACGTCCCTGCCTATATTGATTCGTCGAAAAAAAATCCCCAGGTTGCAGCCAGAGAATGTCGCTATCAGTTTTTTAAAGAAGTAATGGAGAACTACAAATATCCATATTTAGCACTAGGGCATCATGGAGACGATCAAATTGAAACTATTCTTATGAGACTAATTAGAGGGAGCTCTAGGAAGGCAAGGGCAGGTATATTAGTTAGTCGGTCTTTTTTCGAAGGTGAAATCATTCGTCCACTACTATGTTTAAATCGGGAAGAAATAGAGCTTTATTGTATAAAACAAGGATTGGAGCCCCGAAGAGATCCAAGTAATGAAAAAGATACTTATAGTCGAAATCGGATTCGGAAATTTATCCTACCCTATTTAAAGAGGGAAAACGCCCATGCAAATGAACACTTTCAAAGGTTCAGTGAGGAACTTCACGAGGATGAAGTGTTTCTGCAGGAATTAACTGTCCAAAAAATGAATAAAGTTATCAAGAAAGACAAAGATAAAATGACGATTGATATTAAAATCCTTTCTGCAATGCCAATGCCTTTACAACGGAGGGGGATTCAACTAATATTAAACTATCTTTATCAAGAACTTCCTGCTTCACTTTCTGCGATACATATTGATCAGTTTTTTTCACTAATAAAAAATTCTAATCCTTCCGGAAAACTTGATTTTCCAAATGGGTTAAGGATAATTCGTTCTTATGATGAAGTTTTTTTCCTACCTCATCCAACCGAAATTACCCCATACCAATACGAAATCAATGAACCAGGAGCGATTACGCTTCCTAACGGTGATCAAATTTCAATCACATACGAAAAAAATTCGATTGCAATTGATAATTTAAACCAGGTTCTAATACTGGAAAACGAAACATCGTTTCCGCTTATCATTCGTAGTAGAAAAAATGGCGATCGAATGAGCATTAAAGGTATGTCAGGGACGAAAAAGATTAAAGCTATCTTTATCGATCAGAAGATTCCAATCCATTTACGAGAGGAATGGCCAATCGTTACAGATAGTAAAGGCAATATCCTCTGGATTCCGGGAATTAAAAAGGCAAATACTAATAGCCTAAAAGGGGATAATCCGAATACCAGTTTTATACTTTTAACATATAAAAGCAATGATTCTTCTAGGGGGCAACCAGTAATGAAAAGGGATATCGAAAAGGTTTTAATAACAGAAGACCAATTACAAGATAAAGTTAGAGAAATTGGAGCTCAATTAACAGAGGATTACCAAGATCAGTTTCCGTTAGCTGTTGGGGTTTTAAAAGGGGCCATGCCTTTTATGGGCGACCTTTTAAAAAGAATTGATACGCATCTTGAGATGGATTTTATGGATGTATCAAGTTATGGTAACTCAACTGTCTCATCAGGAGAGGTCAAAATTCTAAAGGATTTAGACACTTCAGTTGAAGGCCGTAACATCCTAATAATCGAAGACATTATTGATAGTGGCTTAACTTTGAGTTACTTGGTTGAGCTATTCCGTTATCGGAAAGCCAAGTCAATCAAGATTGTTACCTTGCTTGATAAGCCATCTGGGCGTAAAGCCGATATTACTGCAGATTATGTAGGATTCGTAGTTCCCAATTCATTTGTCGTTGGATATGGTCTTGATTTTGCAGAAAAATACCGCAATCTCCCATATATTGGCGTTTTAAAACCGGAAATTTATAACAAATAGCCAGTAATCAAGGCTAAGAAAATGTAGTGAGTTATTTCTGTTTGCAGTTGGGAAAGATTAGTATCATCAGGTGTTATTCCTTGTAGAAGCGCATTTTTATATGATACTATTTACTAATAGTTTGTTTAGAGTGGGAGGAGGTAAGAGATGAATCGGATCTTCCGAAATACCATCTTTTATTTATTAATATTTCTAGTTATAGTTGGTGTCGTAAGCTTTTTTAATGGCAATAACGCGCCTACCAAAAATATTACTTACGATAAGTTTATTGAGTACTTAGAAGACAACAAAGTAGATACACTTAGTTTGCAGCCAGAACGGGGTGTATATGAAGTTCGGGGTCACCTTAAAGGTGATGAAGAGGAAAAAACCTTTTTAACCTATGTTTGGAACAGCGAAGAATCGCTTGCCCAAATTAAACAGGTTGCTGAATCAAAAGTTAAGGTAGATGTCCTACCAGCTAAGGAAACAAGCGGATGGGTTACATTCTTTACATCAATTATTCCGTTTATTATTATCTTTATCCTCTTTTTCTTCTTATTAAACCAAGCACAAGGCGGCGGAAGCCGTGTTATGAACTTTGGTAAAAGTAAAGCTAAGCTTTACAATGATGAGAAGAAAAAAGCCCGCTTTAAAGATGTAGCTGGCGCTGATGAAGAAAAACAAGAACTAGTTGAAGTAGTTGAATTCTTAAAGGATCCACGTAAGTTTGCTGAATTAGGAGCACGAATTCCTAAAGGTGTTCTTTTAGTTGGACCTCCAGGGACAGGTAAAACCTTGCTTGCACGTGCTGTAGCCGGTGAAGCAGGAGTACCTTTCTTTTCTATCAGTGGTTCTGACTTTGTGGAAATGTTCGTAGGGGTCGGGGCATCCCGTGTCCGTGATTTGTTCGAACAAGCCAAGAAAAACGCACCATGTATTATTTTCATTGATGAAATTGATGCGGTTGGTCGTCAACGTGGCGCCGGTTTAGGCGGAGGCCATGATGAAAGAGAACAAACGCTTAATCAGTTATTAGTTGAGATGGATGGTTTTGGTGCAAATGAAGGAATTATTATCATTGCAGCTACTAACCGTCCTGATATATTAGACCCTGCATTACTTAGACCAGGTCGTTTTGACCGTCAAATTACTGTTGATCGGCCAGATGTTAATGGTCGTGAAGCTGTACTTAAGGTACATGCGCGGAATAAGCCACTTGATGATGGGGTTAATCTAAAAGCAATTGCGCAAAGAACTCCTGGTTTTTCTGGCGCTGATTTAGAAAACCTTTTAAATGAGGCTGCCCTCATTGCTGCAAGACGAAATAAGAAAAAAGTTGATATGTTAGATATTGATGAAGCGACAGACCGTGTTATTGCTGGACCAGCTAAAAAGAGCCGTGTTATTTCGAAAAAGGAAAGAAAAATTGTTGCTTTCCATGAAGCTGGTCATACAGTAATAGGGCTTAAACTAGATGACGCTGAAATCGTTCATAAGGTTACAATCGTACCAAGAGGTCAAGCAGGCGGTTATGCTGTCATGCTTCCAAAAGAAGACCGTTACTTTATGACAAAACCAGAACTTCTGGATAAAATTTGTGGCCTACTTGGAGGTCGTGTTTCTGAGGAAGTTGTTTTTGGTGAAGTAAGTACAGGTGCTCACAATGACTTCCAACGTGCGACTGGAATTGCTAGAAAAATGGTTACGGAATATGGTATGAGTGATAAGCTAGGTCCAATTCAATTCGGTCAAACACAAGGACAAGTATTCTTAGGTAGAGATATTGGTCATGAACAAAACTACTCTGATGCTATCGCCTATGAAATCGACTTGGAAATGCAACGCTTTATTAAAGACAGCTATGAAAAAACCAAGAAAATTATCACAGAAAATCGCGATTTGCTTAACTTAATTGCCAACACACTTCTTGAAGTTGAGACTCTTGATGCAGAGCAGATTAAACATTTAGTCGATCACGGAACGCTTCCTGTTAGAACAACTAGCAACGATAAAGTGATTGAATCAGATGTAAAAGTAAACATTTCCGTAAAAAAAGATGAATCAGCATCAGATAGTCAAACTACTGAAGCAGACTCACCAATTAATATGGATAAACAGGATAAATAATAATTGTTCTTAATAAAAACAAAAGGTGCTCTTTTCTGGGCGCCTTTTGTTTTTTACTAAGCTTAAAACTAAATAAGAAGACAATTTTTTATGAATAATAAACTGATTGTTCTGAAATTTATCGAAAACATTATCCTGTTTTTTTCCCGATACAGTTAGTTTATGTTATGATGCAAAATAGAAAATAAATTTATGGTAAAGTGGTGAGTCTTGTGATTTTTGTTTTTGACGTCGGGAATACGAATATTGTATTAGGTGTTTATGACAATGAGGAACTAATACACCATTGGAGAATCGAAACACATAGAAATCGAACAGAAGATGAATATGGAATGATTGTTAAGCAATTATTTGACCATGTTGATTTATCCTTCTCTGCCATCAATGGCATTATCATTTCATCTGTTGTTCCTCCAATCATGTTTGCACTAGAACGGATGTGTAATAAATATTTTCATGTTAAACCGTTTGTCGTGGGGCCAGGAATTAAAACGGGTCTAAATATTAAGTACGAAAACCCTCGTGAAGTTGGTGCTGACCGAATAGTCAATGCAGTAGCAGCAATTCATGAATACGGTAGTCCATTAATTATTGTTGATTTTGGAACAGCGACTACATATTGTTATATCAACGAACATAGTCAATATATGGGTGGTGCAATTGCACCGGGTATTGGTATATCAACAGAAGCCTTATATTCGAGGGCAGCCAAGTTACCAAGAATTGAAATTGCTCGACCTGAGGAAGTCATTGGAAAAAACACAGTTTCAGCCATGCAGGCAGGAATTTACTATGGCTATGTGGGACAGGTCGAAGGTATTGTCCAAAGAATGAAAACGAATAGTAAAGAAAAACCGATAGTGGTTGCAACCGGTGGACTTGCTCCGTTAATTGCTGAAGAATCTACCATTATCGATATCGTCGATCCTTATTTAACATTAAAGGGTCTGCAACTTATTTATAAACGAAATTTGGAAACGCTAAAAAAATGATTAATTAAGAATCACGGAAGGAGGATATGAATGGATTATTTAGTAAAGGCATTAGCTTTCGATGGACAGGTTAGAGCATACGCTGCAAGAACGACAGTGACTGTTGGTGAGGCGCAAAAACGGCACCATACTTGGCCTATTGCATCAGCGGCATTAGGTCGAACGATGACGGCTAGTGTTATGATGGGAGCTATGCTTAAGGGCGAAGAAAAACTAACGATAAAGATTGAAGGTGGGGGTCCAATCGGACCAATCCTAGTTGACAGTAATGCCAAAGGGGAAGTACGGGGGTATGTTACAAATCCTCATATCCATTTTGAGCAAAATGATCAAGGGAAACTAAATGTCGGGAAAGCTGTTGGCAAAGCCGGAACGTTAACCGTTGTAAAGGATATTGGTCTTCGGGACTTTTTTAGTGGCCAAGTGCCGCTTATTTCTGGAGAATTAGGTGAAGATTTCACCTATTATTTTGCCTCATCTGAGCAAGTTCCATCCTCCGTAGGAGTAGGCGTACTTGTGAATCCTGACAATACAATATTAGCCTCAGGTGGTTTTATCATCCAATTGATGCCTGGCACTGAGGATGAAACCATTAGTAAAATTGAAAAACGGCTCCAAGAAATTCCTAATGTAACCTCTTATATTGAAAAAGGGCTCAATCCAGAAGAGCTGCTAGAAGAAATCTTAGGACAAGGTAATGTTAAATTCCTTGAAACTTTACCAATTTCTTTTGCTTGCAATTGTTCCAAGGAACGGTTTGCAACTGCTATCACCGGCTTAGGAAAAGCGGAAATTCACGATATGATTGAAACGGATGGTCAAGCCGAGGCCCATTGCCACTTTTGCAATGAAACGTATCATTATTCTAAAGCAGAATTAGAAAACTTACATAAAGAAGCTCGATAATGGAGAAAGCTGGAGGAAGGCGTGTGAAAAAAAGGCATTACCTGCTTGTAATAGCAGGGCTTCTCATCCTAAATTTGATCACAGTCTCGGTCATTCTTTTAAAACCGCAATGGCTATTAAATAACGGAGAATCCGTAGCGACGATTGGTAATGAGGACATTTCTCGTCAAGAATGGCTAAATGAATTAGAAGCAAAACACGGTGAAGCAGTTTTGAGAGAATTAATCGACCAACAAGTCGTCCAAGAAATGGCCAAGAAATATGATATTACCATTAAGGAAAAAGAAATAGACCGGGAACTGACGATATTAAAAACAACTTCCTATGCACTTGATTACAGCGAAACTGAAGAAAAACTACGTCAGCAAATTAAGCATAACATCCTCCTCGAAGAGATATTAACTAAGGATGCGGTAATATCAGAGGGAGAAATTAAAAAATATTACCAAAAGAACAAAAGTCTGTATTCAATTCCGACGTCCTATCAGGTTTCTCAAATTATTGTAAAAACAAAAGCTGAAGCAGAGCAGACGGTAAATGAATTGAATCAGGGTTCGAGTTTTTCAGTACTGGCTATGGAACGTTCCATTGAAGAGTTTTCTTCCATTCAGGGTGGAAATATCGGTTATGTCAATGAGGATGATGACAGAATATCCAGTGACACTATGAAAAAAATAAAAAAACTAAAGCAAGGAAACTGGACTAAGCCAATAAAAGTCAAGGAAGGGTATGCTATATTCCTTCTTCATGACCAAATTCCCGAGAAGAAGTATTCCTTTAAAGAAGTGAAAAATCAAATTCGTCGCCAAATAGCTCTAGAGCAAATGGATATTCCGATAGATGCAGATACTTTTTGGAAAGAAATAAATGTTGAGTGGTTTTATGGGAATAAAAATTAGTATTCATTTTTGAAATCGTATACTGTCATACCTCGGCAATTATTCCGAAAGAAATCCACCAATCCTTGTCATTACTAAATATTAACTTCATATATTTGAATGTAGTAAAGTGTGATCAGGCATCCTAATACTAATAAATGGCTACTTTGATGTTTATTAGAGGCTGCTTTCAGTCAAAACACTTCATTTTCGGCTTAAAAAGCAACAAAGTTTGAGAAAGAGCCTTATTAAATGACTTTTTTACGAAAAGTTGAATTGTTTTAGCAAAATTAATTGACAATTACTTAGTAAGTTGGTAGGATTTAATTAAACCTATATAAATAGTCGGAATAAGGAGTGGGGAAAATGACAGGTATCGCAAATTCAATCGCAGAATTAGTAGGGCAAACACCAGTAGTAAAATTAAATAGGGTGACTGATGAAAACAGCGCTGATGTATATTTGAAACTTGAGTATTTTAATCCAGGAAGCAGTGTGAAAGATCGTATCGCATTAGCGATGATTGAAGCTGCGGAGGAAGCCGGAAGTTTAAAACCAGGTGCAACAATCATTGAACCAACTAGCGGAAATACAGGAATTGGTTTAGCGATGATTGCAGCTGCTAAGGGATATAATGCCATTTTAGTAATGCCAGAAACAATGAGTTTAGAACGCCGCAATTTACTTCGTGCATATGGTGCACAATTAGTATTAACACCAGGACCAGAAGGAATGGGCGGAGCGATTCGTAAAGCTGAAGAGCTTGCTAAAGAAAATGGCTACTTTGTTCCACAACAATTCAACAATGGTGCTAATCCAGAAGTTCATAGAAATACAACAGCACAAGAAATTGTTTCACAATTTGGCGATCAATTGGATGCATTTATAGCTGGTATTGGTACAGGTGGTACGATTACCGGTGTAGGCCAAGTGCTTCGTGAAAAATACGAAGGAATTAAAGTTTACGCAGTAGAACCATCAGATTCTCCAGTTTTATCAGGAGGAAAACCAGGACCTCATAAAATCCAAGGAATTGGAGCTGGTTTTGTACCAAAAGTTTTAGACACGGATGTATATGATGAAATTGTTCAAGTTACAGGCGACCAAGCCTATGAAGCTGCTCGCAGTACTGCGAAAAAAGAAGGAGTTCTTGCCGGAGTTTCTGGAGGAGCAGCCATTTATGCAGCATTAAAAGTTGCTAAAGAGCTTGGAAAAGGTAAGAAAGTTTTAGCGATAATTCCGGATAATGGTGAACGCTACTTTAGTACACCACTTTATCAATTTGAAGATTAAGATAAAAAAGGCGAAGGATTTTATTCTCCTTTTTAAAACCCAAGCGCTTTCACGAGTGCTTGGGTTTTTTCTTGTTATTTAAATGAAAAATTTGTCTACTTCATGTATGATAATAGATGGAAAATGTCATGAAGTGGCAATGTTCGGATTTTTTAAATGAAAGAATGGTTCTTTGAACTGGTTATAGGAGGCTTTAATCTTGCAAAATAAACTAAACATCCAATGTGGTCCGTACAATCTTGATTACAGCAAAAAAACCTTAATCATGGGAATTTTAAACGTTACCCCAGATTCATTTTCAGATGGAGGCAGTTACACTCAAATAGATGAGGCTGTCAGGCATGCACAAGACATGGTCGACAACGGAGCTGACATCATTGATATTGGTGGAGAGTCCACTCGTCCGGGCTATGAACAAATTTCTGTTGAAGAAGAAATTCGCAGGGTTGTCCCTGTTATTCGGGCTTTGGTAAAATCCGTTTCTGTCCCTATTTCGATTGATACTTATAAAGCTGAAGTTGCTAAACAGGCGATTCTGGCTGGTGCCCATATCATTAATGATATTTGGGGGGCAAAAGCAGACCCCAATATGGCAGTGGTTGCTGCAGAATATCAAGTTCCGATTATTTTAATGCATAACCGCAATGACCGCGATTATAAGGTGTTTATTCGAGATGTACTCAATGACCTTTATGAAAGTATTGCACTTGTAAAGCGAGCAGGAGTTAAAGATGACAAGATTATTCTTGATCCAGGAATTGGCTTCGCCCGGGATCTTTCTGAAAATCTAGAGACCATGCGAAATTTGGACAAGATTGTTTCGCTTGGGTACCCTGTATTATTAGGAACTTCACGGAAATCATTAATTGGAAATGTGTTGAACTTACCTCCTTCAGAGCGCTTGGAAGGAACAGGGGCAACTGTTTGCTACGGAATTCAAAAGGGCTGTCAGATGGTCCGGGTTCATGATATTAAAGAAATTGCTAGAATGGCCAAGATGATGGATGCATTAATGGCGAAGGGGGAATATGGTGGATAAAATAGAACTTAGTCAAATGGAGTTTTATGGTTATCACGGAGTTTTTCCAGAAGAAAACCGCCTTGGTCAGCGGTTCATAATTGATTTGACTGTACTGGTGGATTTAAAACAGGCAGGAGAAAGTGATAACCTTGAGGATTCGATTAATTATGCTGACCTATATTTAATTTGTAAAGAAGTTGTAGAGGGCAAGCCATACAAGCTAATTGAAGCAGTTGCTGAAAATATTGCCACTATTGTTCTTAATAATTTCAATAAGATAAAAGAGTGTACGGTTAAAGTGATTAAACCCAATCCACCCATTCCTGGACATTACCGTCACGTTGCTGTGGAAATTAAAAGGGGCAGATAAATATGGAAAACAAATCAAATCATTCATATTTAGCATTGGGTTCAAATCTAGGGGATCGTTTGAATTTTTTGAAAAATGCTGTAAGATTATTAAACAGTCATAAAGAAATAAATGTGGTAAATACTTCATCTATTTATGAAACAGATCCTGTTGGATATGAGGATCAGGGACCATTCTTAAACATGGTAATTCAAATAGATACTGGACTTTCACCTGAAGAACTGCTAAAGTTGTGTTTAAAAATTGAAATTGATCTTGGTAGGAAAAGGGAGATTTTTTGGGGACCAAGAACAATAGATATTGACATTTTATTGTATAATCAAGAGAATATTAAAACAGATGAACTTATTGTTCCTCATCCTCGGATGCATCAAAGAGCTTTTGTACTGATTCCTCTTTTAGAAATCAACATCGACATACTCGTACCGAAGATTGAGAAACCTAGTAAATTATGGGTGGAAAATCTACCTGATAAAGAAGGAGTACGGATATGGAAACGGAAAAATGGGGAAGACGTATTCGGGCTTTTCGAAAGCTAAAAGGGTTTACCCAAGAAAATTTCGCAAGAAAATTGGGAGTTTCAGTCTCTATTTTAGGAGAAGTGGAACGAGGAAACAGATTAGCGACTCAGGAATTCCTGGAACAAGTAGCTAGGATTCTACATATTGACGTAGAGGAGCTAACACCACCAGATGAAACTGATTAAAAGAAAAGCAAGAACTGCTAAGCAAGAAGTGTCGGTTAATCATAAACTTATTGGCATCTTAGACGAAGGAGGTAACCCGCATGTTTAAAATAGGAAATATTGAGCTAAAAAACCAAGTAGTTTTAGCACCAATGGCTGGTGTTTGTAATTCTGCTTTTCGTTTAACCGTAAAAGAATTCGGAGCAGGTTTAGTATGTGCTGAAATGGTAAGTGATAAAGGTATTATTTATAAAAACGAAAAGACTTTGGATATGCTTTATATTGACGAAGAAGAGAAACCGTTAAGCTTGCAAATTTTCGGCGGTGAAAGAGACACGCTAGTTGAAGCTGCTCGCTTTGTTGATAAAAATTCTAATGCGGATATCATTGATATCAATATGGGTTGCCCAGTTCCGAAAGTAACAAAAGTAGATGCTGGAGCAAAGTGGTTGCTCGACTCAAATAAAATTTATGAAATGGTCGCAGCTGTCGTTGACGCTGTAGATAAACCCGTCACGGTTAAGATGCGCATGGGTTGGGATGAAAATCATATTTATGCCATTGAAAATGCCCGAGCTGTCGAAAGAGCTGGCGGTCAAGCTGTATCACTCCACGGTCGAACTCGCTTTCAAATGTATGAAGGCCAAGCTAACTGGGATATTATTCGCCAAGTAAAAGAGTCGGTGAATATCCCAGTTATTGGAAATGGGGATGTGAAAACTGCTTTAGACGCTAAAAAAATGCTTGATGAAACAGGTTGTGACGGTGTGATGATTGGTCGTGCGGCACTAGGTAATCCGTGGATGATTTATCAAACCGTAAAATATTTAGAAACTGGTGAATTGATCGGGGAACCTACCGCTCGTGAAAAAATAGATGTTTGTATCCTTCATTTAGACAGATTGATTGCCTTGAAAAATGAAAATATTGGTGTGCGCGAAATGAGAAAGCACGCTTCGTATTACCTAAAGGGAATAAGAGGCAATGCCAAAGCCCGGAATGCAATTAATGAATGTAATACAAGAGCAGAATTAGTAGCATTATTGAATGGACTTGTCCTTGATGTAGAAGCCAACGAGCAAGTGACTTTTCAAGTTGGATAAGATTGACTTTATCTGAGACATTTTCTATAATACCTTTGTTATTAAAAACTGCCAGTAGTCGACTGGCAGTTTTATTTCTATGTAAAAATCCTTTTTTGATGTCTGAATACTTAAGATTGTGTAAAATAATAAAGTATGAATAAAATTCGGAAAAACGCTAAATACAATTTTGGCTAACATAATAGTTTCTAAATAAAATGGAGTGATCAAATGAGTCAGGAAGAATTAAACGACCAATTAGTGGTTCGTCGGGAAAAAATGAGTGCATTGCGTGAGAATGGAATAGATCCGTTTGGAAAAAGATTTGAGCGCACTCATTTTTCGCAAGAATTAATAGAACAATATGGTGAATTAGAAAAAGAGGATTTAGAAGCGAAAAACATTTCTGTTACCTTAGCAGGTCGTATCATGACAAAGCGTGGAAAAGGTAAAGCAGGTTTTGCACACATTCAAGACCTACAAGGGCAAATTCAATTTTACATTCGGCAAGATGCAGTAGGGGAAGAGCAGTATAAAGTTTTCACCTCTGCAGATTTAGGGGACATCGTCGGTGTAGGTGGAATGCTATTTAAAACAAAAACAGGGGAATTATCTGTAAAGGTAAATAATTTCACTTTCTTAACAAAAGCTCTTCGTCCGTTACCGGATAAATTTCACGGTTTAAAAGATGTTGAACAACGGTATCGCCAACGATACTTGGATTTGATTATGAGCCAAGAAAGCAAAGAGACTTTTATTACTCGTAGTCGCATCATTCAGTCAATGCGCCGATATTTAGACGACCATGGTTACTTAGAAGTTGAAACACCTATGATGCATGCAATAGCTGGAGGTGCTTCCGCACGACCGTTTATTACTCACCATAATACATTAGACATGCCGCTATTTATGCGTATCGCTATCGAACTTCACTTGAAACGCTTGATTGTTGGTGGTCTGGAAAAGGTTTATGAAATTGGTCGTGTATTCCGGAATGAAGGTGTCTCAACTAGACACAACCCAGAATTTACGATGATAGAACTCTACGAAGCGTATGCCGATTATCGTGATATTATGAGTTTGACCGAGAACCTAATTGCTCATATTGCCCAAGAAGTACTTGGAACAACAACTGTTCAATATGGTGAGTTTGAAGTAGATCTTAAACCAGAATGGAAAAGGCTTCATATGGTAGATGCAATTAAAGAATATACGGGTGCTGATTTCTGGAAACAAATGACTGTCGAAGAAGCACGCGAACTTGCTAAGGAGCATGGAGTAGAAATAAAAGATAATATGTTGTATGGTCACATTGTTAATGAGTTCTTTGAGCAAAAAATTGAGGACAAGTTAATTCAACCGACCTTTATTTATGGACATCCTGTTGAGATTTCACCGCTTGCTAAGAAAAATGATGAGGATCCAAGATTTACCGATCGGTTTGAATTGTTTATTGTCGCTCGTGAACATGCTAATGCCTTCACAGAGCTTAATGATCCAATTGATCAAAGAGAACGTTTTGAGGCTCAGCTAAGAGAACGTGAGCAAGGCAATGACGAAGCACATTTAATGGACGACGATTTTGTGGAAGCATTAGAATATGGCTTGCCGCCAACAGGTGGTCTTGGGATCGGTATTGACCGTGTAGTTATGCTGTTAACAAACTCTCCTTCAATTAGGGACGTATTACTATTTCCATTAATGCGTCATCGTTAATTAAATTATTAAGAGAAAAGACAGATTCTGTTGAATCTGTCTTTTCTCTTAGGCTTTGTTAAACTAGATTGTTGATTTCCGTTCCAGGCACTTCTTTTTACGCGATTGTTCAGTAAAATAATTAAATCGATCAAAATAAAGAATATTTCGTTGATTTCAAAAAAAAACAAAAAAACTATTGCGCACCCTAAAAATTGATGTTATATTATTATCTGTTGCCACAACAAAGCAACGAAATAAAAAAGGAAATTTTAAAAAAAGATTGACACAATATTAGTAATCTGTTAATATTAAAAAGTTGCTTTTGAGATGCAGCGAATCGAATTGCTCTTTGAAAACTAAACAAACAAACGTCAACAATATTATTTTTTATAGT
>CALCRD010000361.1 GCA_937894355.1 uncultured Bacillus sp. | reverse complement strand
TTAAGGGATAATCTTTCGTCCTGGCTTCCTGGTTACAAAATTACAAACCTCAAAACTTGAATTTACTTAATCCAAAAGAAAGGATGTGGATAATTTGTCTAAATTCGTACAGACCGATTACCTCAATAAAAAAGAGATCCTCAAGTTCCCTGACCACTATGTGGCTTTGGCTGTCATGGTGAGTGATTCGGGAGTGAGTGCTAACGCTGACGGCAAGAAGATTGTGCTGGCCGGAACCGTGGTTGGCGGGAAAGATGCTCCGGTCCTGGATAACCTGGACCAGCCGGTAGTGGACAAAAATACCTCTCCGGTCAAGGCAACCAAAGATTATTCCCTGGCAGTCGCTGCCGACGCCAACCTAACCCTGACTGCCCTAGCTTATGGTGCCGCCGGGAACACCATTTCCCTGTTAATCAACAAGACCACTGGCGCTGCTACGGGAGCCACCGTTGAGGTAGAGGTTACAGGCACCGACATTGTTGTAAAACCCGTGGTAACGGAGGGGACCGTCACCTCCACTATTGGAGATGTAGTCAAAGCTATCAACGACGATAGTGACGCCAAGGCTCTTGTGGTGGCCTCGGCTCCGGAGGACGTGCTGACAACCGTAATTACTAAAGATGTTTCCAAGACTGTCCTGGCTGGTGGCTCTGATGGGACTGCGACCGAGGCGGAAGGAATCCTCATGGACGATGTTGACGTTACTTACGGTCCGGCTGCGGGGGCAATGCTTATCCATGGTTTTGTCGCCATCGACAAACTCCCAGAGCCCCTTGCCTTTGGCGCGGCGGCAGTGCTGCCACAAATCAAATTCATTAAATAGAACGACAACTTAGAGAAAACCAGGGAACATTCATTTATCTATTTGCCTATTGATTTAAAAGAAAGGACAGGTGATAAATATGCCTAACATCTTTGACCTTGTAAACGCCAAAGAGATTGCGACTTTTTGGACCCAGAAGGTCGAGAACCGGATCCCCTATCTCGGGGAAACCTTGTTTCCGGCGCAGAAACAACTAGGACTCGACATCAGCTGGTTTAAAGGCTCCCATGGTCTTCCGGTGATGTTGAAACCCTCCGCCTTCGATACCAAAGCGACCTTAAGAGACCGGATCGGAATCTCCAAGATCGAGACCGAAATGCCGTTCTTTCGGGAAGCTATGCGGATCGGAGAGAAGGAGCGACAAGAACTCAACAAAGCCGCCGGCGCGGCCAACAGCGGATTCCTTATGCCGATCCTTAACCGTATCTATGACGATGCCGGGACCTTAGTTGATGGCGCCCTGGTTGCTCCGGAGCGGATGCGGATGCAACTCCTTAGCACCGGGAAGATTGCGGTCTCTGCCACGGTAGATGGTAACCGGGTTGCGTATGACTATGATTATCAGTTCCCGAGCAAACACAAAAAGACCCTCAACACTAAGAAATGGAGCGACTTTGACAACGCTCGACCGGTTGAGGACATCCAGGAATGGCAGGATCTTATCGAGGAGGATTCTGGAATTAGGCCGAACCGCGCAATCTGTACTCGGAAAACTTGGAACTATCTCTTGCAGAACAAAAGTATTCGGCTTGACATGGATCCTATTGGCGGCAACAACCGTATCATGACCGATACTATGTTGCAACAGTATCTGGAGACCAAGCTTGGGATCAGGATTGCGGTTTACAACAAGAAATTCAATCTTAACGGCACCGCTACCTTGTATTACCCAGATGACTACATCACGTTTATTCCGGATGGTAATCTTGGCAACACCTATTACGGGACTACCCCGGAGGAGAGTGACCTGATGAGCGGGGCTACGGGAGCGCAGGTTCAGATTGTCAATACCGGCGTGGCGGTAACCTCCATTAAGGAACCTCACCCGGTAAACGTCATGACCATCGTTTCCGAGATTGTTCTGCCGAGCTTCGAGGCTATCGACGGGGTGCTTATTGCGAAGGTAGCGTAGGACAAACAAGCCAAACTAAACAGTTAAGAGGGGGTTCCGAAAGCGGGGCCTCCTCTTAGTTTAAGACGGGGCAACGAAAAGGCAAAGGGAGGTAAAAATATGCCAATGGAGACTTTGAAGAAACTCCGCAAACTTATATGGGACCCAAACGCCGAAGCCTTTACCGATAAGGAACTCCAGGAGTTCCTGACTGATGCCGGAAACAACGTCTACAAGGCCGCCGCTCTTTGCCTGAACATCGTCCGCGCTAATCCAGAAAAACTCCGTTCATTCGCTGTCTTTGCCTATGAGGATCTGGACAACGCGATCAAGTATTATGAGCGTATGGCCGGGGGGAAGACTACTAACATCCCATTAAAGAAGGTGTATTGAAATGAAGCTCCCTAAGACGCCGGCCTCCGTTAATGTAATAGTAAAACGCCTTGTTCCTGGTCACTATGACGAAAATCACAACTGGGTAGACGAAGGAGAACAGGCAATTGCAACCATTATCAACGCCAGCATTCTTCCGAAGTCTGGGCGCGAAAGGGCGGCCACGGTTCAAACGACATATGAGAGCGAGTGGACCATGTGGGCCGGAATAGGCAATATTAATTTTGAAGAAGGGTTCTCTGAGTTGGAACGCGGGGATGTTGTTGTGGTGGGAACAAGTAAAGGGGACGACGTGAAAGTGAAGCGGTATAAGATAGTGTTCCCCGGATTCTATGGCGTGGCGTATGAGGCGGCGCTTAAAGAGGAGATTTAGGTATGGACATTGATATTAGTTTTGAGGGCGTTGAGGAAGCTTTGGATGCGCTGGCTAGGTTCGTGGAAGCCGAGGAACGGGCGTTAAAGGATGCGTTGGAGTATATTCTCCGGGAGATGTGTAGCTATGCGCGTATCAATGGGGCTTGGCAAGATAGGACCGGAAATCTTAGAAACAGTATAAGTGTAAACCTGGATACAATGCAAGAATGGTCAGCCGACACTCCCAAGGAAGTTTTAGATGCATTGAAAGAAGCTAACTCTAACCCTGTAATTCGGATTGAGGGCGATGATTTTGTGGGCTGCCTCAGTTGTGGGATGGAGTATGGAATATGGCTGGAAACAAGGTATGGAATAGCTGTTCTAACGTCTGCGATCGATAGGTTTGAACCCTTGATTGAGCAGTATTTCTCAGGGAAAATGGCTGTTGAAAAATTAGATTTAGAGCAGGCTGCAACAATCCAATACATTAAATATCATGAACGCAAAAATATGATATAATTATTATGTGGGCTAGGGTCGCTCCCGAAAGCCGGTATTCCGAAGCCGGTTGCCCACTTTGAAAAATTTGGAAACACTATCGGAGGTGTTTTTGTTATGCTCAAAAAGAGGATAAAAACCAATGAAGATTTTGTGGAAAGAGTAAAACTATTGACCAATGATGATTATGTGTTCCTTGAACCGTATCAAGGTACGAAGACCAGAATACGGGCAAAACATAAGCCTTGTGGTTACATATTTCATACTACTCCCAATCATTTCCTTAGCAATGGCGGATATAAAAGATGTTGGAAGTGCGGGCGGGAAAAAGCAGCCCAAAAACTTAGAAAATCTCCCCAGCAATTTAAAGAAGAATTTGAAAAAGCAGTAGGTGACGAATATGCTCTATTAAGTATATACAAAAACGCCAAAACGCGCATAACAATAAGGCACCAAAAATGTGGAACTACGTTTAAGGCATTTCCTTATAATTTTTTAGCAAACAAATGTTGTTATAATTGTACAAAAAGAAAGAACGCTTTATCATTAAGCAAAGGCCACGCAAATTTCCTAAAAGAATTAAAGCAGTTATATGATAACGAATACACTATCTTGGAAGAGTATATTAACAATCGCACCAAGCTTAAGGCTAGGCATAATCCTTGTGGGTTTGTTTTTAGAATTCGGCCTGAAGGGATTTTAAACGGCACTAGTTTATGTCCGGTTTGCGTTAAGGGGATGACTAGAACCACAGAGTCTATAAAAAAACAGGTTGATTTGTTAACAAACAAGGAATATGAAGTCATCGGGAAATATAAGGGAAATAAAACAAAAATCCTAGTAAGACACAAAGTGTGTGGTCATGAATGGGAAGTATATCCAGACAACTTCATTGGGAAAGGCAGCCGCTGCCCAAGATGCGCTGTACAAAACATGATGGGAGAAAATCATCCAAGATGGAACCCTAATTTAACTGATGAAGAGCGCATGAAAGAAAGGGGCAAGGACCCGGAGTATCGAGAATGGGTTGTTTCAGTCTTTAAACGTGATGGACTCACCTGTCGATTATGCGGAAGTAATGAAAGCAATACTTTGGAAGCCCATCACCTTAACGGATATGATAAATTCATAGAACAAAGGACGGTGGTTGAAAATGGAATAACACTTTGCGAAAGGTGCCATAAAAGATTTCATGGAAAGTATGGTTACGGGGGTAATACCAAAGAGCAATTTGGAAAATTTATGAAAAAACAAAAGAAAGCGTCCTGAGGGGGGCGTTTTTTTATTGGGAGGTGATTAGGAATTGATGTAAATAATATTCTTACGCCGGTAATGATTAGAATCCTCGACGACAAAAACATTCCCAGTCAAACGACCCTGACCGATCTTCTTTCCGGCATCAATCTTGCCCAGCGTATCGTGAAAGGTCCGCGCAAACCTAAATCCATGATGAATCCTTGTTTCACGCTCCACGTTTTGACTAATCCCCGTGACCCTGATAGCAAGGCGCACAATGGAACCCTGTTGGTTAACTTTTACGTCAACAATTACACCGACGGTAATGCGAATATAGAGCTACTGGGGCCAGTGGCCGCCAGGTTAGTCCGGCTATTTGACGACAAACCGATCATAGTTTTCGGCTGGCGGGTGTATGATTTCCACGTACAAGAGCCTCTTGGTCCACTCCAAGACCCGGCATTTCCGGATGAGAGTTTTATGAGTGTAAGGATTAAGTTTGGGATGATAGCAAATAGTTTATAACTTAGAGAAAGGAAGTGACAATATGCCTAGTGAAAACTTTGTGCAAAACATTGATATGGGGCCTGGTAAGACTAGTTATGGCGGGGAATATCTAGGGCGTACTAGCGGCGAAACCGCCTTTAATTACGGCATCGAAACAGAACCTATCGAAACCGAAGAGGATGGAGTTGTTGACGAGGTTGTTAACAAAGACTCCTTAACTATTACAATTCCGATTTTCGAGACTGATGTTGATACCTTGGCGTTGGTGATTCCTTGGGCGGTAAAAGACGGGGCTACCGGTAAACTGCATGTTGGAAAAGCAGTAGGAATTAAGCTATCCCAGTATGCCAAACAAGTAGAAATTGAACCTTTACAAGTTACCGCTGGTTCCAAAAAGCTAGTAATCCATAAAGCATATCCAAAGCCCGGCCCGGTGAATTTTGGGTATTCTAGAAACGGTAAACGGGTTGCAAACATTCAATTTGTTGCGATTCGAGATTCCTCCAAACCTGCGGGAAAAGATTTCTTTGACGTTGTGCCGATGACGCCGAAGTGTGAGCCGGTATACGCGAATCCGGATTCCGGCCAGTATGCTACCTCTCAATCCGTCGAATTATCTTGTGCGACTACCGGAGCGAGCATCTATTACACTATTGACGGTAGTACGCCGGATAAAACAGCTACGCTTTACAGTGCAGCAATTACGGTTAATAGTCCGCAAAGCATTAAAGCTATTGCTGTAAAAGACGGGTTTGAAGATAGTGATGTAGCTGAATTTTATTATGTCGGGACCTTGACCTAATCTAAAACAGGAACAAAGCAATAACACTAAAGGAGCCTTCTATTGAGGGCTCCTTTAGTGTGACAAAAAACAAAAAGGGGGGGGAAAAGCGATGAGTAAAACCCTACCGCGCGTTAAGGTAGTTGAGATAACTGTCGTT
>CALCRD010000360.1 GCA_937894355.1 uncultured Bacillus sp. | reverse complement strand
TTATATTAATTAATCCCAAGTAAGTAAATGTAAAAAACCGCATAAGTGATTAATTCTTAGCGGTTTTTTATATTTCCATTCCCTAATGTACAATTTTCCCACGGACATCTTCACTTCTTAACAATTTTTTTACTCTCTGATGAAAGGTGTAAAAATATATGTTCTTTTGTATTTATATCTAAATTTATATCTATTTTATTTCTAATTTATTTCTTAAATTTAACCAAAATATATATTAAAGAGGGCTATGATGCCAGCACTATCCAATTTTAAAAGGTAATTTACCCTCGGGGTCCTTTCGAACTTTTCCATCCTTCCAATGTAAAAGTTCAATAGTTTGTTTTCCAGCATCCTCAGGAATTTCTGCAGCCTGTAATTCTTGTATTTAAGAAAAATAAAATTCTAATGGATAGTTCTCGGGTTGAAATTTTTCACTCCAAGCATCTACAAATAATTTCATTCGTATCACCCCCATCTTGTAAAAAACGTAAAACGTCATTTTTACATACCGCCAATCGCACAAAGGGTTTTCGGCCACCCCAAAAATACTCCCCAAAAGAATTACTCTTTCCTAGATATTTCACCCCATCCACCCCCAGCTATACTAAGATAAATGCTTTTCTATCCAGCTTCGTGTAAGTAAAATTCAATCTAGCCCCTCAACAATTCCAAAAAAGCTTCTTCGTTAAGAATCGATATTTCCAGGCCTTTCTCAATAAGGGCATATGCTTTTTCTTCTTTGCCACTTAATCCATCTTCCCCTACGATCGCTTTATCTTGTTTTCCTACAATCAAAATGTTTGTTTTCCCGCTTACGCCAGATTTTAAAATCCCACCTAAATCAACAACATTTTGCATAGCTTCTTTCCGTCCAATGCTTTGAAGTTCCCCAGTAAAGACAATATTTTTTCCAAATAAGATATGATTTTCATCAAATGTATTAGCGGCTGGCTCAATTTCATTGACATTAATTTTATTAAACATTGTTTTCTTTCTTCCAAAGGTCTTATTTGGTTTTAGTTCAGAAAAACTTCTAATTGGGATGTTCCAATATGTGTTACAGTAAGATTCAAGTGATTTTCTACGTTTTAAATTAATGCAGTGAAGAACTAACTGAGCTGCTGCGAGAGCATCACAAAGCGCATCATGATGATGATCTAAAGGAATGCCAAAATAATCTAGCCGCTTTTTTAAAGAACTTCCTACTTTTTCTCCTCGGCAGGCTCTTGTACTAATGGGGATGCTATCTATGTATTTGAAATCGGGTAAAGGTAAATGATATTCAGTTAAGCATGCGTGCAATACACTCATATCAAATTGGGCATTATGCGCTACAATTATGTTTGATTCATTAAATGAATCCTTTATCTCATCCCATATTTCATGAAACTTCAGTTCATTGCTTACATGCTCAGCAGTGATTCCATGAATTTCCACCATTTTAGTTTCAAATACTAAAGCTGGTGGCTGAATATAAAAATGTTTTTTATCAACAATTTCATTGTCATCAACAAAAACAAGCCCCATCGAACACGCACTATTTAGATTGTTATTAGCAATTTCAAAATCTATTGCAATAAAATCCATGAATATCCCTTCCAATCTGTTAGTTTGATGGTTCAAGATAATAGCGAGAATAAAACGGATAAGTATTGTATCCTCGTTGCTCTGGGTCTTCCTGGTATTCATGTATTAACATAAGGACTTTCTCTTTGAGTTCTTCTTTAGTTTGAGCAAAGCAGCTATGCCCAAATCCTACAAATCTCCAGATATATGCTCTCTTTTTCTTAACTTCGTTGTTTTCATCAACATATTTTTCATAGTCGTACAAAACATAGCCTATTCGATTCTCAATCTGCCAAATTTCATACACCTTTATCATTTTTGGATTTATATATTCAGCAATTGGTTTAGTTAGATATTTGTATTTCTTTATTCCGTTTTTATATAAAAAAATGATCGCATTTTCTTGATTAACAAATGATTTTTTAATACCTTTATCATCAATTTCCACAACAAATTGTTCTTCGATCGGCCGATTAGGGTCTGGAGTAGTAAGATAATACAATTTTCCTTCACTCATAAAAATCCCCCTTTTCTAAATAAACTCATAAATATTATACAGCAATAACTAGTTTGATAATTTTGTACTTTCTGAGAAATAATAGACACTTGGAATCCTTTACAGAGGTACAAAAAAGGCACCATCCAATTTTCTGAATGATACCTGTCACCTATTCCTTCCAAAATAAATTCTTTGCTTACCTATACTCTGACCTCAACTTATTACTTACACCATTTGAAGCCAAACCAACAAAATAAGCTTAATTTATTGCACAATATGAAAAAAGAACACTCCCCTATGAAGCGTTCTTCCAATTATTCACCAGTTAACATATAATAAAAATCCTTTGGGTGGATTCTTTCAATCAAGCCGATTCGTTTTGGGAACCGCTTCGTATTTGCTGTAACAATATAATTGCAATGGGTCTGAATAGCTGTAACCCAGACGTGAAAATCATCCTGATCGAATTTATGTAGGGGCTCGCTTAACTCTTGATTAGTCGCTAGGTTGTCAACTTCTCGTATGGTATGTCCAGATAATAACTCCAGCACTACGAATTGCCCCACATAACACTGTGTGTCTATCATAGCCTTTGGTTTAATAGAAAGAAGGGAGGACTGGGACGATGGTTGATTAAAGGTTGAACTCATCCACATGTCCTCCTTTAAGTGATTTACTCCGAATATCCGAAAGATCTTTATCAATCTGCATGGATTGTTCTAGGGTTACCTTAAAATATTTCTTTGGGATTCTCCAGTGTCCTCCTTCTGTGCGTGATGCACCAGGAAATTTTCCGGCCTCACACATTCTTCGAATGGTCTGGTCAGATACATGAAGAATCTGCGCTGCATCACTGGTCGTGTAGGTTTCTTCAGTAGTTACAATCTGGGTACCTAAAGAATTCCTTTTGATGATGCCTCCCAAATAAGATTTTGGTGAAGAAAGTTCAGATGGTTCTTCACTCATTTTAACAATATGTGGACGGCGAACTTTTTCCAAAATACCTTTAATCCCCTGAGGTTTGTTGCCAATCTGTATTAAGTGTTTAAAATAGCTCTTTCTTAACCTTTGCTCCTCTTCAGGGCTTGATGCCAGAAGGCTTACAATTCCATCAATATATTCTATAGCCTTTTCCTGTGCTTCCTCATATTGACTTTTGTCAACCAAGAGCGAAACCTCTATGCCAAGTTTCTTCATTGATTTAAGTTGTTCGTCTCGCAACTCTTTTTTTGGTATGGATCTCAATTCTACATTTACAGGTTTTCCACTGTACCTTCCAAGTGCGTGTGAAGCAATTGAATTAATCACGACTACCGCCTGTTCAGTCCTTTTTTCCTCCGCAAGTATTTGCGCAGTTTCCCATAGCTTTTCATCTAAATACCCTTCAATCATAAAATCCCCCCCATTTCTCCCTTATCTTGTGACTAGTATACAAAAAACTCAACAAATATTCCAACAAACTCAACAAACCTTCCATTTGAATTGGAGCGATGCCGAAATACCTCCCTTCACACTAGTGTTTCACGAAGAATTTATTCAAGCAAAAGATAATGGCGTAAAGACACAGAGCCGATATCCTATGAGAAAGTATTTTGTGGTATATTAAAAGAAAGGCAGTTGGAGGAGATT
>CALCRD010000359.1 GCA_937894355.1 uncultured Bacillus sp. | reverse complement strand
TGCTGACCAATAAAACTCCATACTGCTAATAAAACAAAAATACTGCTAAGAACTACTAATTGAAACAGGCTTTGTTTTTGTTGGACTTTTTCCTGCTTTACTTCTTGCTGCTGTAGATTAGTTAACTTGCGAATTTGCTCTCGAACTTCTTTTAGCTCTCGTTCATGGTTCATCCTGTTCTCAGCTAGCCCTTTTTGCTCAATCAAGTCGGCTCGTCGAGTTTCTGATAAAAATGATTCTCTTAACTGATTTATTCGAACTTCAAATTCCTCAAGTTCTTGTTTTGTCTGCTGAAATTGCTCGTCAAGCTCCCGCTTTTTCTCTTTTAACCGTTTTTCCTTCATACCAGCATCTACTGCTTTTTCCTTCATAAAAACACTAGTATTGCTTGCTAATACTCGACTTTCATCAATCGGCAAGTGCAGCTTTTGCTGTAAACCAAAGATTTCATCATTTATTTCCTTTAACGTTAGATTTATTTGATTGCTTTCCTGTTTTAATTGCTCATATAATGGCAAATTCTCCACAGCTGTAAAAATGGCTAATTCATTTTCTAGTAATTTGCTATTTGTAGCTGAATTTTTTATTTCCTGTTCGAGCTCATTTATTCTTGTTGCCAAAATAGTGATTTTATTCACACAGAGATTTAATTGCCGCTTGACCTCCTCAAATCGGGTTAAACCGTCAATCGGAAATTCACAGTCAGCAACTTGCGAAAATTCTTTCTTAAGACCCTGTTTTTCGCGGATGGTAGGTAGTACTCGCTTCCACTCCTGAAGCTTTGAAAATTGGCTTTGTTGTTGGAGTGACTCATTGTGAACATTAGTAATTCTTTCCTCTAAAGAGTCTTTTTCATTTAAGTACTGCCAGTATTGGTCATTATGCTGTTCTGCCCTTTTTAACTCCTGATGCAACGACTTTAATTCAAGTATTTTTTCGTTCAGGTATGGTTTTTTTCCATTTGGTTTATAAACAGAATCTAAGTGTTTTTGCAATGTTGTTTCTGTCATCAACAGCCTGTCTGTACCTAACGTTCCAGTAGAAAAGAGGAACTTACCCAAATCCTCATTTTTCATTTGTTGAACATTTTGCAATCCATGCAAATTAAATGAAAAAATCGACTGAAATAGACTTTTATCCATGTTCGACAAGAGTTCTTTCAGGAGCTCTTCCCCGCCAATCCTTCCGTCCTCTAACCTAACATTCACATCACCCGTTGCCTTGCCTTTCACCCTTTCAATGACTGCTTTTCCTGAAGCAAAGGTGACCATTAACCTTCCGCCATACTTTGCAAGGTTTTTTGGTTCATAGCGTAATTCCGATTGCTGCTTGGTTGGAAATCCAAATAAAACACTGTGGATAAATGACATAATAGTTGATTTCCCTGCTTCATTTTCACCAAAGAAAATAGTCAAATCTGCTAAATTACCTACCTGAAAATTTTCCAATTTACCGTAACCATATATATGAATTTCGTTAATAATCAGAGCACACACCTCCATTCTTATCCTCGTTTTAAAAATTGCACTAACATTTCTTCGGCTTCTTTCAGTAATTGATTTTTCTCTGCCTCATTAGGCAAGCTAATAAATTTTCTAGCGGTGGTGTGTTGGTATAATGGTGCCAGGCATTCATCAATTGTTTCGTAAGTGTCTACTGCTTGAAACAATTCAGCATAAAAATCAGCCTCGGTAATAAGATGGTCCCGTTCCCACTGATGAGCTTCTTCAATCGTTAATTTATAAGGCCAAACAAACGAGGAGATTTCCTCCTTTTCTTCATCTTGTAAGGTTTCTATTAACTCCTGAGGGGCTAATAGTCCTTTTTCAGCCTCAGGTAATGCTACATTTTGTAGAGTTAAATGAAGTAAAATTCCTTCTGCTTCTCGTCGGAGCTGGTCTACAGTATTTCGGCATAGTACCTGTAGTTCAGCAACGTTTGTTGCATTTGTAGCATCAACGCTAGCATTCTCCCAAATGACATCTGCCGAAGGGATAAATTCAAGTTTGGAATTTGACTCTGTTAGGGTGACCAGATAACAACCTTTTTCTCCGGTCTCTTTTTGATGTCTTCCCTGAATATTTCCCGGATAAATAACTGGGGGCTCCTCTGTTAAATGAATTCGTTTATGTATGTGTCCTAATGCCCAATAATCATAGTTTTTTTCGAGTAAATCGGCTAAGGAAAATGGTGCATAACGCCCATGATCGCTATTACCTTCATAGTGCCCATGCAATAGACCAATATGAAAATCAGCGCCATCTGCCTTAAAGTAATCATCGATTCGTCTTTCAGTCACATGCCGTTTGGGATAACTAAAACCATAAAGAGAAATCTTTGTTCCATCCGGTTTTTCTATAGTTTTGCTGGTAAATTCAGTTGGAAAAACATATGCGTTTTGTGGCATAGCAATATTGGCCCATTTTCCAGCCAAATGATCATGGTTTCCATGTATGATAAAAACCGGGATTTGTTGCTGAGCTAATCGTTCAAGTTGTTTGCGAAACCGAGTTTGTGCTCGCAAGCTTCGGTCTTCTCCATCAAATAAATCTCCAGCTAAAATAACAAAGTCTACCTGATGTAATATCGCCGCATCAACTATCTTAGCAAATGAGACAAAAGTGCTTTGTTGTAGTCTCTCAAAAATCTTTTTCGGCAAATATTTTAGCCCCACCATCGGGCTATCTAAATGAAGATCCGCAGCATGTATAAAAGTAACTTTTTTCATTTTTTCCTCCGATTATCATCCTAAATAATTTCTTGATGAGCTAGCACTTGCACCAGAAAAATATCATCTTTTATCCATTTTACCACCTTCGAAAAACGAATGCACGTTCTATTCATTGCCATATTAAATCTAAATTAAACAAGGCTGTCGAATTAGATTCGACAGCCTTGAAATGAGACTAGGATTTTTTAAAATAAAGCTTTGTTAAACTGGCCGTTGATTTCCGCTCCAGGTGCTTCGCTTTCCGCGGGCGGTAGCGGGGAGCCTCATCAGCGCTTTGCGCTTGTTGAGTCTCCCCTGCCCCGTACTCCCGCAGGAGTCTTCGCACCTTCCGCTCCAATCAACTAAGTTTGAAAAATCAACAATGAACATTAACACTGCCGATAGTTAAGCCTTGTTAAACGGTAAGTTGATTTTCAAGAAATCAATATTAACATTAACAGTGCCAATTAACGTGGTCCCTTATTTACCTTTTTTTGTTAATTGTATTGCTCTTTTAATATCTTTTAAGGAGCTTGATTTTCCGTACATCAACACTCCGCCCTTATAAACTCTTGCTCCAAAAACGGCCAACAAGATAATGGTCAGAATCAAAATTGCGATGCTTAATGACGATTCCCAAAGCGGAATATTCAACATGCCCACACGCATGAACATCAACATCGGTGTAAAGAACGGAATAAATGATGTTACTTTTACAAAAGTAGCTTCCGGCTGACCCAGGCCAAACATCGCCATCATGAACGCTGCAACCACTAGTAGCGTCATCGGAGTTATCACTTGTTGGACATCTTCAATTCTTGAGACAAGTGAGCCTAAGAAGGCTGCTAAGGTCGCATAAAGGAAATAGCCTAGGATAAAGAAAATAACCGCAAAGACAATGGTCTCAACTGG
>CALCRD010000358.1 GCA_937894355.1 uncultured Bacillus sp. | reverse complement strand
CCTTTAGTTGTAAAACCCATCGGTACAAAATAAAGAATCGGAAACACTATGACCAATGCAATTACCGCAAACAACAGACTCTCCATTTGACCACCCCCTACAAAAAAATTATATTTTCACTCAATTGCAAAAATTAAAGCAAAGGACATTAGTCACACCTTTAATTATTATTGTATAATATCTTTTACTATTTTAAAAGAATTATGAATCAAGAAAATATAAAAAAAATGGAAAAGAGCTATGAACTTTTTTGGTAAAAAGTTCATAGCTCTTTTATGAATAAATAACCAAGTGAAATAATTGTAGTTTTTTGTCGAAATTTGTTAATATAGATATACATAATAATTATATTTGGCAAACAAATAACCAAGTACTATCCTTTACAAGTTTACTATTTTAGCTTCGAGGTTTAATTCAATTATATTTACCCACAAATCTACTGATAAAGTGTAACCATTTTTACACATTTACTTAAAAAATGTCCTACGTTCAACGATAAACATCACACGCACTCCTGCTTCCATTCATTTATTCTTATAGAAGAAAGAATTTTATAGAACCACCCGTGAAGGGACTGATAAATTATGGTATTTGCTAAAAATGAAAATGGAGTAACCCTTGTCGAGGTCCTCGCTGCTTTTGCTCTATTATCAATTGTTTTTGTCAGTGTTTTGAATTTTATTCCCCAAATGGGATTTATGAATCAACTAAACAAAGATAAAATCCAAAGTGTTAATTCGGCAAAGGAAGTTTTAGTTAAATGGCAAGACGCTCACGAAGTGAAAGATTTTATAGAGAACTCTTCAACGGTATTTCCTAAAGATATTAATGAAAACATCCAATATGATCATTACTTAGACACAACCCATTACCATAAATTTATTACAACTAAGAATGATTTTAAAGTTGAGATATTAATAAAAAAAATCTCTGATCTCACATCAAGCCCAAATAAAGCACATCAAATCCTTGTTCAATTTTTAAACAAAAATGATAAGGTCGTAAGCGAATCATATGGGTATGTAATGATAGAGTAAAGGAATTGATTTTATGATAAAAAATGAACGAGGAATAACACTAATTGAAATTCTTGGTAGTGTTGTCATCCTTTCCTTAATTGGTTCAATAATCTGGAATATCTTTTTTCAAGGCTATAATTTTTCCCAAGAAGCTCTTACCAAAAATTCAATGCAACAAGAAGCAAACTTTATAATTAATGATTTGTTAAAAATCCATCAAACATCAGAAAAATATATAATTACTCCGTCTGGTGATGGCATTAAGGTTACCTATGATACAATCCATTCACAAGAATTTACTCACCCAAAAATGCTTATTTCCGCAACAGTTAATCCTTCCGGGCCAGTGATACCAAAGATGCTTAACGGAGATGTGAGTATAACGATTACCATAAAAGATGCAAATAATCTCGATAATAAAGTGATAACTGATGCACTTCTTTATCGCCTTAAGGAGGATGGAAGTATTGAGGAAATTACTGAGTAGTGAACAGGGCTATGCACTTGTCGGTGTCTTACTTATTATGGTGATTTTCTCACTGGTATTCGTCACCTTTATAGGACAATCCTTTAGTTCGGCTAAACAAAATGAAAAGGTTGAAAATAACTCGCAGTCTGTCGCGTTGGCCGAAATGGGAATATCGTATTATCAAGCAGTGGTTAAGAATATCTACAAAACTAATCAACAGAAAGTTACCAATGATTTTAAAAGCTTCATTTTGACAGAACCAGATCGTAGCACTGACTATTATTCTTTGAAGGGTTCCTCTTTTATGAAGGATGAAATCATAAGAGGGCTTAATCTGCTTACTTCAGCAAAACCCATGATAACTATTGACGATCATCCAGATGCTTCATTTAAATTATTATCGTATGTTGTGGAAGCTTATCCAAATAGGGTAACTATTGAACTTATCGTTGCTGGTTCTGAAACAGGAACGAGCCCAACAAAAACTACTACACTAAGCACAGATATGACAATCAGCTTAAATCTTGTTGAAGTTGTCGTTGACTCCGGCTCTGAACCATCAGGATCTAAAATACTACCAAACTTTAATTTAATTACTATACCAACCGGAACAAATGTATGTACACAAAATCCTCCTGCGAGTAATTGCCCAAAGATACTGTTTACCGGGGAAACAACCTATGAGGGTAACAATACTTTCCAAGGTGATTTACAACAAATTATTTTTGCAACTGGCCCACTTACTTTTAAGAATCAAAACAAGCTGAAAAATGTCCAACTCCATACAGAAGGTAAGTTTGAGGCAAAAAATATGCAAGGGATAACAAGTAGTGTTATTGAAGTAAATGGCGAGGTTGGTCAAGCAGCAGTTAAACCTGGTGATGCCACATTTAATCAGTTAGGATTATCTTCTTCAACACTCTTTGTCGCTAGAAACCTTGAAGTTACTGGAAAGGCTGATTTAATTAATTCCCAACTTTATGTTGGAGGAAATAGTACCATTTCTAATAAACTAACCATAAATTCAAGTTCTAGGATGTGTGTGAAAGGAAATTTAACTGTTAACAATAAGATTGATATACTAGGATCACTAATTATTAATGGAAAAATAACAGGGAAGATTAGCTCAGGTAGTCCGACTTATGTTAATGATCAAGAATTTATTAATAAATGTGGAACCTCAACCGCTCCAACACCACCAACAAAGACCCTTACACTTGATTGGTTGAGTAACATTACTAATACAATTGATTATGATTTGTAAGGAAAATCTTTCAGGATTACTAACCTTTTAGTCCTGAGCAAGTTCTTTTCACCTTGAAAAAGCAAACCTAAAAAAAAAGCTGACAAGCACTGTATGGTTACAGCGTTTGTCAGCCTTTTTTAAGATTTCCGCTCGCGAACATGTTCACTAACCTAAGCGTTTTAAAGTGCTAATTTACTTCCAATTTAAGTATTTCCATCAATACTGGCTTCACTTGTGATAGGAAATAAAGTGAACCGGTGATGACCAGAATTTCTGTTTCTATGATGGTCGGAATTGCTTCTTTCAAGCATGCTTGCCAATCAGGATTCATCTTCTTGTTGTTCGCTGTGCTGATTTCATATAATGCGGCTGCAGTAGAAGCTCTTGGATAGTCGAATTCGGTAAAAGTAATGCTATCAGCTACGCTATCTAATTTGGCAATCATTTGGTCTAACTTTTTATCAGCGAGAGCCGTAAAAATAATCTTGATGGTCTTGTCCTGGTAGCGTTCTGTTAGATCGGCAACGAGCGCCTCAATCCCCTCTTGATTATGGGCACCATCAATCATCACAAGCGGCTGCTCGGAGATGATTTCAAGCCTGCCTGGCCAATAGGCCCGCTGCAAGCCTTGACGGATGTGCGATTCCTCGATTTGCAAAGCATAGTAATTTGCTAACAGCTGTGATGCCATAACCGCCAATGAGGCATTTTCAGTCTGATGTTGACCGAGCATTGATAGCGTTAATTTATTATATTGATGAAACATCGAGGAAAAATGGAATTCCTCGCCTCTAGCTAACGTTTGATGTTGCGTCACCCGAAACTCCGAACCAAGCTGATAAAGTGGTGCACGTAATGCCTTGGCTTTAGTCTCAATAACCTCGAGGGCCTCTGCTTGCTTAACCGCCGTTATGATTGCCGTGCCACTTTTGATAATCCCCGCTTTTTCGGATGCGATTTTTTCATAAGTATCACCGAGAATATTCGTATGGTCCATGCCAATTGAGGTGATGATTGATACTAGCGGATGAATGATATTCGTTGAATCGAAGCGGCCGCCTAAGCCTACCTCAAGAATAACCACATCTACTGGATTCTGTTTTCCAAAATAAACGAAAGCCATGGCTGTGATGACCTCAAATTCTGTTGGTCCGCCGAGGTCCGTCGCTTCTAGCTCATCTGCTAGCGGGCGAATGATGTTTATAAGTTCGAGCATCTCCGCGTCGGAAATCGGAGTACCGTTGACGCTAATGCGCTCGTTAAAGCTCTCGAAATACGGTGAGGTAAAGGTCCCAACCGTGTAGCCTGCTTCCTCTAAAATACAGCGCAAAAAAGTTAGCGTTGACCCTTTACCGTTGGTTCCAGCAATGTGAATCGGTTTGATTCTGCGCTCAGGATGGTTAAGCCGCTCCATCATCCATTCCATTCTCAGGAGTCCCGGCTTAATTCCGAGGCGTAATCGTGCGTGGACCCAATTTAGGGCCTCTTCGTATGTTTGAAACATTGATTTTCACCTCCAAAATGGTTGCTATCCGCCAAAAACGACGGTCTTTCCGCCAAATTTGCGGTTCTATCCGCCAAAAAAGGCTGTCTATCCGCCAAACTAGCGATTCTATCCGCCAAAAATCAAGTTTTATCCGCCAAACCGATTTTTCGCCACTTGCCCCGCGAATCCGAATTTAACACGAAAAAAGCGGAGCGAACCCAACAAATTGGGTTCGCCTCTTTAGTAAATCCTGCTTACAACGCATATTTTCTAAAATCGCTTCGCTTATAGTCCTTTTAACTCATCCAAACGAACTTGAACCGCTGCCCGTTTCTCGATATAGTCTTGTTCTTTAGCACGTTCTTCATCGATTACTTTAGCTGGCGCTTTTTTAACAAAACCTTCGTTGCCTAATTTCTTCTGCACTCGCTCAACCTCTTTGTTCAAACGCTCCACTTCTTTTTCAAGGCGGGCACGTTCTTCGTCAAGATTGATTAAGCCTGCAAGTGGTAGAATAATCTCCGCACCCGTTACAACTGCTGTCATTGCTTTATCCTGCGCTTCGATTTCAGTCGCAATCACTAGCTCTTCAGGATTACAGAAGCGCTCGATATAGCCACGGTTCTTTTCTAAAACTTCTAGAACGCTAGCATCCTTAGCCTTTAGCATAATTTTTATTTTTTTACTAAGCGGTGTATTCACCTCAGCACGGCTATTCCGTACGGAACGGATGATTTCCACTAGTAATTTCATTTCTCCGGCAGCTTGATGGTCAACCGTTGCTTCGTCAACCACAGGCCAGCTCGCTGTTGTAATTGATTCGCCTGCATGCGGAAGGTTTTGCCAGATTTCTTCGGTAATGAACGGCATAAACGGATGTAATAAACGCATCGTTTGATCCAATACATGCGCTAAAATCGAACGAGTTGTTTTCTTAGCAGCCTCATCGTCACCGTATAATGGGAGCTTGGCCATTTCGATATACCAATCACAGAAATCGTCCCAAATGAAGTTGTACAGATAACGACCAACTTCACCGAACTCATAGCGCTCAGATAAGCGAGTAACATTTTCAATCGTTTCGTTCAAGCGAGTTAAAATCCATTTGTCAGCAACTGATTTTTCGCCGCTTAAATCGATTTCTTCATATGTCAAACCATTCATATTCATTAATGCAAAGCGCGAGGCGTTCCAAATTTTATTAGCAAAATTCCAAGTCGCTTCAACTT
>CALCRD010000357.1 GCA_937894355.1 uncultured Bacillus sp. | reverse complement strand
CATACCCCGATTAATGTCATTGAAAAAAAACGCCAGGCAGCTGAAAAACTAATTGAGGTTGAGAGATATACGGTTTAACTTGTTTTTTTAGCGGGTGTGGAGGAAGGTGAGAGATGTTTATTTAGGGGTATTATTCCAATGGAGTCAAAGTTTGGGATATTTAGTACCATATTATGGATGTTTTTCTGTATACCTATAAGGGTACCGAAAAGAAATACCTAATAAGGAGATTATGATTGAAAAAAGAATGAAATTACTGTAAAAAATGTCCTGTATTATGGTATTTTGTGTAGTACCCTTATGGGTATTAGGCGAAAATATCAGATTAGGCATTCCTTGGAGACATAAAACTGTAAAAATCTAGAAAAACGGGGTGGGAAATAGGGAATATTTGGCTCATTGGGGACATAAAACCGTAAAAAGCTAGCAGATTGGGTATTCAATGAGGCTTATAGGAGTCATAAAAACACAAAAAGCTAGCAGATTGGGTATTCAACAAAGCTCATAATCGCTCATTGGAGACACAAAACAGTAAAAAGCTATCTATAGTATCTAAGCAAAAAGGACCGGGCGGTTTTTGCCCGGTTTTTCCTAAAGGATATTAAGTCTAATCAGGCAACTTAGGCTTTTCTCATAAATAGAGCAGGATTTTTTTTACAAAAGTCGAATTGTTGATTAAGAATAGAACCGATACAGTAGTGGAAGTAGTGGACAACAAACAAAGACACTAGAAATATTCCACATTAGTGTTTTAGGTTATAGGTAAAAAGGCAAAATAATATGGAGGTGGAAAAATGTCACGGACCTTTTATTGGTACCCAAAATGCGGAACATGCCGTAAAGCAAAAAAATGGTTTGATGAACATGAACTAAGCTACAACGAAATACATATCGTCGAAAACCCTCCCTCTCGAGCTGAATTAGAGGAGCTTTATCAAAAAAGTGGGTTAGAATTGAAGAAGTTTTTTAACACTAGTGGTCAAAAATATCGAGCTCTAGGAGTGAAAGATAAAATTAATAGTTCTAGCGAAGCCGAACTGCTAGATTTATTGGCATCTGACGGTATGTTGATTAAACGTCCAATTGTATCAGATGGTAATACCGTTACGGTTGGCTTTAATGAGGAACAATTCGAACAAGCTTGGCGGTAATAAATAAATTCACAATACATATCTTGCAATGACGATTTCTTTCAGCTTATGATAGATGAGAAGTGATACCAATATTGGAGGGAAAGCACATATGAGTATTCCTAAAGATTTACATTATTCTAATGACCATGAGTGGGTAAAAATAGAAGGAGACAAAGTCCGCATCGGAATTACATATTTTGCTCAATCGGAATTAGGAGATATTGTATTCGTGGAGCTTCCAGAAGTAGGCGACACAGTAACAAGTGAAGAGTCTTTCGGTAGTGTAGAGTCAGTGAAAACAGTGTCCGAGCTATATGCTCCAATAAGTGGTAAAGTTGTTGAAGTGAATGAAGAGTTAAGTGATAGCCCTGAATTTGTTAATGAATCTCCTTATGAACAAGCATGGATGATTGTCATTGAACCATCCGATATGACTGAAGTGGAAAAACTAATGACCGCTGAACAATATGAAAAAAAATTAAGTAATAATGCCTAAATAGAGGTCCAAATGACTCTATTGCATCGATTAAAATAAATAAAATGGACGCCTTGGAAACAAGGCGTTTTTACATAATAATTGCCTGTGTTAAAGCTTGCTGTTAATTTTGTACACTTAGTTGATTGGAGCGGAAGGTGCGAGACTCCTGCGGGAGCAGCGGGACAGGTAAGACCCCACAGGTGCAGAGCACCGAGGAGGCTTACCGCCCGCCCCGCGGAAAGCGAGTACCTGCAGCGGAAATCAACGGCCAGTTCAATAACCCATAAAACAGTACAAAATCATTACACTAAAACCCTCAGATTGAATACTGTATTAAAAGGCTTTCGTAAATAAAAACATAATTTGTTAACAGGTGATGAATTTGATGGAAGCAAGTGAAAAGGTCATCATAGTAGAAGGCGCATCAGATAAAAAGAAAGTAAAAGAGATTATTAGAGAACCAATTGAAATTATTTGCACCAATGGGACAATCGGGCTGAGCCGACTGGATGAATTAATCGAATCACTATTTAATCGGGATGTATATATATTAGTCGATGCTGATGCTGCTGGTGAAAAACTGAGAAAACAATTTAAAAAGGAAATTCCTGAAGCTGCCCACCTTTATATTGATAAAATGTATAAAGAAGTAGCTTCAGCACCAGGACATCACTTAGCAATGGTGTTAATGGGTGCAAATATTGATGTATATACAGAATTTCTAGGTAGAGGATGAATTAGTCAGAATGAAGGAATGGACTATTGAGCAAATAACCAATATTTTTGAGCAGAAAGAATCGGGGATTGTCTATTTCTATACACCCATGTGCGGCACTTGTCAGGTAGCGGGTAAAATGACAACTATTGTTGAAAAGACTTTACCAAATATCAAGATTGCTAAAGCGAATCTTAACTTCCTACCGGAGATTGCCGCAGATTTATCCATTGAAAGTGTTCCATGTTTACTATTCATTTCCAATGGCGTGGTCAAAGATAAAATTTATGCATTTCAGTCAGTACCTTACTTGTACGAGAAAATAAAATCTTTTCATCAGTGTCCTTAACCATTAAAGAATGGTAGAAAAGCGGGGGAGTTCCTTGGATCAAATATTGACTACCTTTACAGAGCAGTTTAATCAAAATAATGCTTTGATATATTTAGTTCAGGATAAAACCATAAAAGTTTGTTTTGAAACGAAAAATTCAGAAAACTACTACCTTTTTTTTGAAAATTCTATAGCACAAACGAAACAACTTTTCTTAGAAGACCAGTATGAAACTGTAACGATTATAGGTGAAGAACAAATTATCAGGGAAATTATTTCTGGGAAACAGAAACTAAGACAAGCAATTTCTAGTCAAAACCTGACTGTTTCTGCTACATTTCGAGCGATATTGCTACTAGAATCAATCTTCTTTTTAACAAACCCGACCCAAACACTAAGAAATGATAAATAGACTATTGACTTAATAAAAAAACGTATGATAGGATTATTATTAGAAAACAAATTGAATATTTAATTTCTTATCAAGAGAGGCAGAGGGACTGGCCCTAGGACGCCCGGCAACCGGTTATTAACACGGTGCTAATTCCAGCAGAGTTTTTTGCTCTGAAAGATAAGAAGAGACGATAATTATCGACCCTCTTCTTAGGAAGCGGGTCTTTTTGGTCTAGCGCGAGCATCCTAGCTTCAAGTGGTCAATATGAAAAAAGGGAGAGAAATAACATGAGTGAACAAAAAAATTTCCGATTTGAAACATTGAGTGTACACGGAGGATTAGCCCCAGATCCAGTAACAGGTGCCAGAGCGGTACCGATTTATCAAAGCAATGCTTATCAATTTAACAATACTGAGCATGCTGCTAACCTTTTTGCTTTAAAAGAACCTGGCTATATTTACTCAAGAATTCATAACCCAACAGTTTCAGTTTTAGAAGAAAGAGTTGCTTTATTAGAAGGTGGTGTGGGTGCCTTAGCACTTGCTAGCGGTATGTCAGCTATTACCCTAGCCGTTTTAAATATTGCTCAAGCTGGCGATGAAATTGTTGCCGCTTCAAACCTGTATGGTGGTACATATAATCTCTTTGCGATTACATTGCCGAAGTATGGGATTAATATTAAACTTGTAAATTCAGATGATCCTGAAAACTTCCGTAAAGCAATTACTGATAAAACTAAGGCTGTTTTTGCAGAGACAATTGGAAATCCAAGCCTACGTGTATTAGATATAGAAAAAGTAGCAGACATTGCTCACGAAGCCGGAGTTCCGTTAATCGTTGATAATACTTTTGCTACTCCATATTTATTAAGACCTATTGAGTATGGTGCTGATATTGTCATCCATTCAGCAACAAAATGGATTGGCGGAAACGGTACAACTTTAGGCGGAATCATCGTAGACGCTGGCAAGTTTGACTGGAATAGTGATAAGTTCCCTGGATTTACACAACCAGACCCAAGTTATGGTGGAATCGTTTACGCTGAAGCAATTGGTGCCGCTGCCTATATTATTAAAGCAAGAGTTCAATTATTAAGAGATTTAGGGCCAGCTCTAAGTCCACAAAGTGCATTCCAAATTATCTTGGGATTAGAAACACTTCATGTTCGTATGAAGGAGCATGTTGCAAATACAAAAGCTATTATCGAATACCTTGAAGCACATCCAGCTGTTAAATGGGTTTCCTACCCAGGTCACGAGAAACATCCTGATAAAGCACTGGCAGATAAGTATTTACCAAAAGGTGCCGGTTCTGTTGTGATCTTTGGTATTGAAGGTGGACGAGATGCTGGAGCAGCTTTAATAAATAATCTTCAGCTTTGGACACATGTTGCTAATGTAGGAGACGCGAAAAGTTTAATCATTCATCCAGCAAGTACTACTCACCAACAATTGGATGAGGCTGGTTTAGTTGCTGCCGGAGTTCCTGAAGACTTAATTCGTATTTCTGTTGGGATTGAGAATGTTGAAGATTTAATTGATGATCTTGAACAATCAATTGAAAAGGCAACAGGATTGACTGGAAATACAAAAAAATAAAAATAACGAAAATGTTTTGTTGATATAATTTATTTTCGTTGACCCCATTTTTGTTTCGTGATAAAATCACATTCATAGTCAAGGTTTTGTAGAAAACCAACAAATTAATATTATACTACTCTTATCAAGAGAGGCGGAGGGAAGTGCCCTATGAAGCCCGGCAACCGTCAATTTGCATTCGCAAGTTGGAATGGTGCCAATTCACACAAAGCAATTGCTTTGGTAGATGAGAGAAAGGAATATAGGATTTCTATACCTTTCTGCTCATTGCAGGAAGGTATTTTTGTTGTTATTTTCAAAATTTAGGCTGTATTAAATTGGCCTGTTGATTTCCGCTGCAGGTACTCGCGCACCTTAGGGGCGGGCGGTAAGCCTCCTCGGCGCACTTGCGCCTGTGGGGTCTTACCTGTCCCGCTGCTTCCCGCAGGAGTCTCGCACCTTCCGCTCCAATCAACATAAGTGTAGAAAATCAAAATCAACAAAATTCTTTAACATAGCCATAAATTTAATAGGAAAAAAACAGGGCAAACTTAAACTGACAGCTATGAAGTAATGAAAAGCGGGTGAATTTTGTGATTTCAATAAAAAATGTAAAAAAAATCTTCTCATCAAAACAAGGCACAGTAACCGCAGTCGATGATGTAAATATCGAAGTAGGTGCTGGTGAGATTTTTGGAGTTATTGGTTATAGTGGGGCAGGTAAAAGCACCCTAATCAGAATGCTTAATGGTCTGGAGATTCCTTCGGCAGGTACCATCGCCGTTGCCGGTAAAATTGTTTCGAAAATAAAAGGCAGTGAGCTAAGAAAGGCACGCCAAGAAATAAGCATGATTTTCCAACACTTTAATCTGCTCTGGTCAAGAACAGTAAGAGAGAACATTGCCTTTCCACTGGAAATTGCCGGATTGCCAAGGAGTGTAAGGCTCAAACGAGTCGATGAATTAATTAAATTAGTCGGGTTGGTTGGTCGAGAGGATGCCTATCCTGCGCAGCTAAGTGGCGGTCAAAAGCAAAGAGTGGGAATTGCCAGAGCTCTAGCTAACAACCCTAAGGTTCTATTATGTGATGAAGCAACTTCGGCATTGGATCCCCAAACGACGGATTCAATATTAGAGTTATTAGTCGATATAAATACACGGCTGGGTCTAACGATTGTATTAATAACCCACGAAATGCATGTTATTAGAAAAATTTGCCACCGTGTTGCCGTAATGGAGGAAGGAAGAGTTGTAGAAATCGGACCGGTTATCGATGTATTTAGACAACCGGAACAACCAATCACTAAACGGTTTGTTCAACAAGTAACCGAACCTGAAGAGACAAAAGAAACGATTAAGCATTTACTAGCACATTATCCACGAGGCAAAGTTGTTCAATTGACTTTTGTAGGTGAGGCGGCAGAGGAACCAGTTATTTCACAGCTCATTCGCAAATTTGATTTAACTGTAAATATATTGCAAGGGAAAATATCGCAATTGCAAACAGGCTCTTATGGTACCCTGTTTATCCACCTCGATGGGGATTCGCTGGTTATTGAGAAGGCCTTAGCCTTTATTAACTCGCAGCAGGTGGGCGTGGAGGTGATTTCCAATGGCTGAAAAATTTTTCCCTAACGTAAATTGGGAAACTTTGTGGGAAGCTACCAGAGAAACATTATACATGTCTGGAGTTTCTGTAATTGCCACATTTGTGCTAGGGATTCTGTTAGGGTTGGTATTATTTTTAACTTCAAAAGGTAACATTTGGGAAAATAAAGCGATAAACACGATCATCAGTGGCATAGTAAATATTTTTCGTTCCATCCCTTTCCTAATCTTAATTGTACTATTAATACCTTTTACAAAAGCAATAATCGGCACAATGATTGGGGAAAATGCGGCGTTACCAGCGTTAATTATTGGGTCAGCACCCTTTTATGCCCGCATGGTTGAAATCGGCTTAAGAGAAATAGATAAAGGTGTAATTGAAGCAGCTAAGTCGATGGGAGCAAAGACGAGCACAATAATATGGAAGGTTTTACTTCCGGAATCGATGCCTGCGTTAGTTTCTGGGATAACGGTGACAGCCATTGCACTTGTCGGATATACGGCAATGGCCGGAGTAATCGGTGCCGGAGGGTTAGGGAACTTAGCCTATTTGGAAGGTTTTCAGCGGGGACGAAATGATGTCACCTTGATGGCTACTATTGTCATTTTACTAATTGTTTTTATCCTCCAATTTATTGGAGATTTGATAACTTCAAAACTAGATAAACGATAACAAAAGGAGAGATATATGATGAAAAAATGGTTAGGATTTTTATTAATAATTACAATGGTTTTTGCTTTAGCCGCATGCGGGACAAAGGATAATAAATCAGACGAAAATAAAGACAAAGAAACAGAAACAGATACAAAAACGCTAGTTGTAGGAGCATCTAACGTTCCACATGCTGAGATTCTTGAACAGGTGAAACCAATTTTAGCTGATCAAGGAATTGATTTGAAGATTGAGAAGTTCCAAGATTATGTTGTGCCAAACCAAGCTTTGGATTCAAAAGATCTTGATGCAAACTATTTCCAACACATTCCATACCTTGAAACACAAATCGCTGATAATGATTATGACTTCGAAATTGCTGGAGAAATTCACATTGAGCCAATCGGCGTTTATTCCAAAAAATTCAAAGACCTTGATAAACTTCCAAAAGGTGCACTTGTTATTATTAGTAGTTCCGTTTCCGACCATGGCCGCATTTTGACGATTCTAGAAAAAGAAGGCTTGATTAAGTTAAAAGAAGGCGTTAAAAAAGTATCGGCAACAGTGGATGATATTGTTGAAAACAAGAAGGAATTAGTATTTAAAACAGAATATGCTCCTGAGTTATTACCGCAAATCTTTAATAATAATGAAGGTGATGCTGTTTTAATTAATTCAAACTACGCGATTGATGCTGGTTTAGATCCATTGAAGGACTCAATTGCCCTTGAAAAAACAGATTCACCATACGTAAATGTAGTGGCTGTTCGCAAAGGGGATAAAGATAAGCCAGAAATTAAAGCACTTGTTGAAGCGCTTCTTTCAACAGAAATCCAAGACTGGATTCTTGAAAAATACAACAACGCAGTAGTACCGGTAACTAAATAATACGATTAGACAGTCAAGTCAGGCATCGAGACCACAGTTTCGGTGCCTGACTTTTTTCTATGGCTCTGTTTAAGATTGTTGGTGTTTTGGTACACTTATGTTGATTGGAGTGGAAGGCACGAAGACTCCTGCGGGAGTACGGGGCAGGGGAGACTCCAAAGGTGCAAAGCGCCGAGGAGGCTCCCCGCTACCGCCCGCGGAAAGCGAAGTGCCTGGAACGGAAATCAACAGGCTAGTTAAAAGAACCATTTTTTCAAAAAAATTATGTCATGAAAATACAGAACATTCAAAATATAACAAATAAGGGGTATGAAGAATGCAAAAGGTAAAATTTTATGTAGATGGTCAATTAGCCTATATTACGATAAATCGTCCAGAACAATTAAACTGCTTTGATTATGAAACACTGATTCAATTACAAGAAATAGTTGAAGAGATAAAACTAGAAAAAAATCTTCGAGCGGTTATCATTACCGGTGCTGGTGAGAAGGCGTTTAGTGCTGGAGCAGACTTAAAGGAAAGACCGACACTTAATGAAAAACAAGTCCGTCGAAATGTTTATAAAATTGGTGAAGTATTTACGATGATCGAAGAGTTGCCACAACCAACGATTGCGGCGATGAATGGCTACGCCCTTGGCGGAGGTTTTGAGT
>CALCRD010000356.1 GCA_937894355.1 uncultured Bacillus sp. | reverse complement strand
AGTCTATTTCGTAACTTATCTCGCCACACAAACAGCTTCCCTTCAGCCCCATGGGACATCTCCTTCTGTACATTTAACGCTCACCACACAGGCGAGCAACTTGTTGCGAGTCCAGCGACCGCAGGGAGCGAATGTGCTGGTGTTTGTTAGGATTCGACAACTTCTTCAAGCTCTGATGTTCCTGTCGTTTGATCCCCAGTAAACCATTGCCAACTTTCCTTAAGAACCAGCTTTCCATCTGGACTCTGATGAGGTGTTGAACAGCATTTGCCAGCCATCAACTCACCGTGAATATTTTCGTGATGATACATAAACTCAAGGCTGCCATCGGCAAATACCTTCCCTTGAAGATGCCCACTTACAATCTCACCGCCAGAGTAATCAGCCCAAACTCGATCTGCGTTTTGATAGTAATAAAAACGTGTCGATTCGCTGACCTCACCATTCGCCGAATTGGATTTTCCACAAAATATGCGATTGTTATAGTTCATAAGTTCTCCTAACGCTTGCAGCACGCGCGCCTACGGAATGGAGCCGAAGGCGCAATGTAGTGGGCGTCGCCGTGCCTGCATTGGTTATGCAAGGCCATCGGTGAGCTGATAATCCGGAAGGATTCCCCAGTTATCCTCAAACTCTGCGACGTCTTTAATGTTGAGAATTGCTTGAGGAGAAGCACCGCCACCTGGGCGACGATAGTTATGCTTCTCCATGAATGCTGAGTAACGAGCGACTATCTTCTTTTGTATATCAGACGCCGTACAGATGAAAAATCTGGCTTCGCTTATTCCTGACTCACCCACTCGTACCAACACCCAAATTAAGTTCGGATGATTAAGTGTTTTTAAAGCACCGATAGTTTGCCGGTTATCTTCGTCGATACTGTGATGACACCACTTATCAATCGTGGATTGAACCAAGGCGCCTCTAGTGCTCGTTTTCACCTGAACCGGAAATGAATTGAGAGACTCGGAATGCACAGCGGTAACGTCAAACCCTGGAACATTTCCAGAGTATGGGGAAGCGTAGTAGCCCAACGAGCCCAATACCGCAGAAACAAGATGCTCTCCTACCTGTCCTGTCAGCTTATTCGATACTCCTGATGCCATACTCTCGACTAATCCTTAGTGCATAACGCCTTGCTCACCGGAAAATAAGGAGCGCAGCGAGTAATTTATCCGCGTGCAGCAATTTGTTATGAGCCAACTCCAGTGATGTGCAACTTATGAACATCCACCCCACCAAACGGACTCATTGCTTCTTCTACAAGGCAATACAAGCTCACTTGCGGTCTCAACAACGTATAAATGTATTCTACGTTGTCCTGATTCCCCAAAATGGTGAAATTATACTCACCAACTGGTATGGCCTGCCCTGCATCAGTGACAGACAACTTTCCAGCATTATTGTACTTGTTAAAATTGAATACTTCGCGTTTTAGTTCGGTCGTTTCTTTCTGTATTTTTGTCGGAATGTCGAAAGCGTCTCGATCGGCCTCACCAAGGTAAATATCATGTTTGGAGCTGAACCGATGACCAGCAGACACTTCTGTTAATTTTCTATTACCCAGGAGATGGGCCAAGTCTTGGTAATTTGGAAGTGCGAGTTGAGCGATTTGGAACACGGGGCCATGATAGTGATGATGTTCATCGCCAATTCTAAGATCCACGTCGCCATTGTTGTTGAACTCATAGGTGGGCTGGTTTCCGCTTCGCACCGCACCACAAACAAGTTTCAACATAGAGAAAGTATCTTTGGTTAAATCCCATATGTTTTGCGGGCCAAGGCTTGACACGAGGGGTAGACCTAGCTGGACGCCTTGCAAAGCGATCTCAAAGTACGTTAGCAAAGAACCGTGCTTAAACTCGGTCGCCTTTATGTAGAATCTTTCTCTTTCGGATGCGGTTATCCGGCTTTTCTCTGCAATAACAAGATAGGTCTTGTCAACAATACTTTGAAAACTACTCAACGCAGATATCGCTACGGGAAGCGGAACTCCGTCCTTCAGAATAGGGCCATCGATTTTAAATTGTAGTTCTTCCAACGGTTGCTCCCTATCTGTTTCTAGTGCTCATAACGCTCAGATCACGCGCTTGTCGCGTGCATCTTCTTGTTAACTTTCTTCGGTATTCGATCTCCGTCTGCGACCCTCGCATTGAGCTTCCGTAGCGCAGAGAGAGTAACCGAGTGAAGATTGGTCTTCGTCGGCTGTCTATTCTTTACGGCTTCCCAAGCTATCGCCCCTGGGCCGTTAAATATTTCATCGTACGACCCATCAGAATGCACCTTAATCCCAATATAGTAATGGGGTATGTGGTCAACTGGAAAAGTAAGGGAGTCTTTCATCGTGGTTTTTATTTGGACCCTTCGACCATCTGGTGTTTCACCGTCATGGTGCTTTTCTAGACCCTCATACAGCTCTAAATCGTAGTCTTCCTCAACCAGAATTTCGCCCAGATCGCCCACCAACCTGCCATCTAAGGTAAATTTCTTCTTCGGGTACGCACCTTGGAGCGCCTTGACGATCTGCAGCATATCCTTAACAGCTTGATGAATCTCCACACCCGCTCCTAAAAGTTAACGCCGGCCACACAGGCGAGCGAAACGCAGTGTAGCGAGTCCAGCCAAATGCGTTTTTTGCATTTGGCGATTGTGTTGGCCCTTGTTAGGCTTTTGGCTCATTAGAATATTTCCATAACTAAAGCCCCATCTTGGGGAGGAAAATTAAATATTACCGATTCATACTGATTTTCGGCAGTTTCGATATCAAGGACATCGCCGCTTTCAAATTCGATGCTTAGTAATTCTGGGCTTTTTAACACAGCCTGCTTAGCTAGCTGCCTACCCAATAGCCCCCACGGAGCCGAAGTTGGAGCATCACTCCACTCATAGCGCTTGCCAGCAATGGTAGCAAAAACCCTTTCTTCACACTGAACGTCAAAATTAACAAATTGAACTTTGAAGCCATAGGATGCCAATAGAATTGACTCTACATACTCCTCATTCTTTGAAAAGTATTCGTTAAGAATTTCTACAATGCTCTCGTTGAATAGATTCATATGCTTTCAGGGAGCCTAACGATTAAGCTAAGGGGCCGGCTTCGCCGGTCCCAGCGAACGGAGTGAGCGCTTTGAGCGCATTGTTAGGCATTTGCCTTGCGTTGCTGAGCTTCACGAATATGGCTCTTAGCAACCTCTAGCGCATTACCTGGCCACTGATCTACTTGGCTATTTTCCGCAAAATAAGCATCTACGAAATTTACTGCAAAGTGATACGGATCATAAAGTTCTCCGCGTGACTCTAAAATTGCAGAATTTCTGTACCACAGATCAAGTATTGCAATCTCGATAGTGTCTGAGAGATTGATCAGCTGTTTGGTCTTTTGCCTCCAGGCGCCGCCGCTCGTTGATATAGCGGCATCCAGATTTTCCGACATGCCGGGAGGCAAAAGTCCAATAACATCCATCACGAAGTGGTCGAAGAAAATGTCGCTTGGGTTTTCTTTGTAGCGTGGAGTATCGAAGATGCTCATACAAATGCCTAACGCAAAGCTCAGGGGAAAAACGTAGTGGAGCCAATTTGTGGTAGTGTGAGCGAAGCGAGCCACAAATTGACGGAGCGCAGTTTTGTCCCTTGCAGCGCTTTGTTATGCCTTTCTCGCACTACTAAAACTAATATTCTTGGTTCTTTTTGTGCGAGCGATTGTTAACTTTTGCCTTGTTAAATCTTGGTACCTCTGAATATCTTTACTGTTCTTTGCATCATATCCGCCACTTCCAAGATTTCGTTTTGCTGCCTGCTCCAACATGAGAGACACTTCCTCAAGGCAATCAATCTGACTGTCAATATCTTCAATATTTCTTGCCTTATGGTATCTAGCAATAGCTTTTCTTAGTAAGCAAAATGAATTAGATCTACCCCTTTTACCAGCCTCATCAATATGCTTATCACCTTTTTCTATGTCTTGAAGACGATAATAGGCTAATGCTAGTCCAACAATAGCATCACAATTGTTTGGGTCTATTTCGATGGCTTTTTCTGACATTGATTTCGCGTAATCAAAATTACTGGCTTTATTCAGTAGAAACCACGAAAACCTGTCATGAAGTGACGAATTAACTGGGTCGTCCTCGATTGCCAATTCATACATCTCGATAGCATTTTCAACATCTCCTTTGTCAGCGTAAACTTTTGCCGATCTTGCGTACTCGCTTCGAAAAGCTTCTGCGATCCGATCAGTTTGGTATTCCTTTTCTACCTTTTCACGCTCTGCTACATATCTATCAATTTTTTCTGCCAACAATTTGATTCTGTCTTTATCACTTTGGTCAAATTTTCCGAACTGCTGAAGAAAAAAACGTCTTGCCAACTCCACAAGCTCAATATCATATTTTCGTCCGTAATCTGTTAAAACAGCAAAATGTGTTTCCTCTAGGCTAGATTGAAATTCGGTATTTTGTATCCCGACCTCCAAACACACTCTGCCTACGCTGTTTTGATCTATAGGGCTCGATATGTTGACCAATACAAGAAATACTTCTTTTTGTAATTGATTCATTCTTGCCCAAGCATCTTCATAGAGAAACTCTAGCAGATCTTCGCTAGTTTTTTTAAAGAGACTATCAATTGCCGCATCTATGCTTAAATCGGAACGAGCTATATATTTGACTAATGCCTCTAATAGAATTGGCTTATGCATCAGCTGATTAGAAACTTTTCGTAACTTAGGTTCGCCAGCTTGCAATATTGGTTTGGCATTGAAATCTTTGGCGAGCCTCTTCATAAGACTCATTCCCTCAGCCTCGGAAAGTCCTTCTACAACAATTGGCGTTGCTTCTACAAACTCTCTTCTTCGAGAAGTAATAATAACTCTGCCAACAAGTTTGCCAAGGATTTTCAAAAATGCACCGAGATCTCTTACTTCCTCAGTGGTTGTTGCTAATGTCTCTGTATTGTCGATGATTAGCAAAATATCATTTCTTGACAGCTTGTTTTCTTTTAAAATCCCAACTGCCTTATCAATAAGTTTTCTACCTGATACTGTGTACCATTCTTTATTTAGTACAGGCTCAAAAAACCTTACAAGATCACGGACACACTCATCCATAACTGGAGAAATACCAGTTAAGTGAACCAGACCTTCTTCTGTCCATCTTGTCGATTTGGCTGTATGGTAACTTATGATTGTTGGCAGGGGCTCATTGAAATCTAAATGACTCTCCAAAAACTGATTTAGCATTTCTAAAACAAGGGTTGTTTTACCATAACCCCCATCTCCAAAAACCAAACAGTATCTTGAATCTTCATCATCTACCCATTCTTTTAGAAGCGCTAACTCTTTCTTTCTTCCTTCAAATGTATCTGTCTGTCGAACGGGGATATTATGAAAAAATGAATGATTTTTATTTTTTGATATAACTTCCGTCAATTCATACTTTCCAATTGACTTAAAACCAGTTGAATTAAAGATATTGTTTTCATCAAGTTCGACGGAGAATTCTTCTGCATTCTCATTAGACAACAACTGACCTTTAAGCTTCCATATACCTTTTTTTACTTGCACATCAACAATTACAATCGGACAACCTTTGAAAATTATCGGTGTTTCAACTAAATGTTTTTCAAATTTTTCTAGGAGATTAAATGTGTTTTCATTTGTAATTTCAGGTAGTAATTTTGAAAAAGCGCTCAAGCAATCAACTAAAATACTCTCTGTCCTGTTTACCCACTCTTCTGTAACCTTCTGATCTAGCACACCATGAGCAGGTCTTTTATTCCTAAACTCAACCCATTGAACAAGTTGTTTTGACAGAGGGCTTGACACTTGTTTCGTGGGCTCAAACCATCCCATTAAGAAATCTTTGGAAAAATAGCCCCTAACCACAGGTATCAATGTGTCAAGAATCTGTAATGGAATACCGTCTGTAGGCTTGCGAAACCTCTCAGTAAGTTCAGGTAGTCCGACGTCTTCACTTGGCGTTAATGCCTTAGTTATTTCAAACGTTACTATAACTGATGACTGAAGAAGAGAACGTAATATTGATGTTAAGAACACCAGCTTTTCGCTGTTATTTTCTATGCCTCTAGCTATTTCCAGCTTCTCTTCAAATAGTTTTTTCATCAAATAATCCGAACGTAATTATGTAGATAATATTTCGCTACTTTGTAAGTGGCATAACGCTCGGCTAAAAGGCGCGGCGGCAGCCGCGTCCAGCGGAACGAAGTGGAGCGGTTTTTGAGCCGTTTGTTAAGCATTTAGCCACTGATTCCAAACTAAATTTGACCAGCCTCCCAACGGATTGAGTGGTTTCAGTGGTCTGAGTGGATTTAAAGGCCTCAACGGGCGAAGTGGCCTTAACGGTTTTAATGGCCTCAACGGAGTAAGCGGCTTGAGTGTTCCACTAGGGCTTGCCCCTTCAAGCCATGCGACTGGCTTGCCATTCCTGTCTAGTAGCGAACCATCATGGATTGGACCCAGCCAGCTCAATGTCTTTGACGAGAAAAAATGGTCGTCACTTAAAAACGCAACCCATTCCAGATTTAGATCAAAGATATTTTCTCCGTCAAACCATCCCACCAATTGAACATTCTGATCAAATATTGGAGTCATAATCGTTCCTAGTTCTGTATGCTTAACGCCTGCATTTGCGGCTTTGGTGAACTGGCGGATTTTGTGCGTATCTTTGCACAAAAGGTGACAGTTTACCAAAGTCCGGCAAGATGCACTTGTTATGTTGTTAATCCCAGCTCTCCAAGACATTCCTGAATCTCTTTACGCTCAAAGTCTGTAATATTTTTAGCGAGCCGACACTTAAAAAATTTAATCGCCTCAGCTCTTGAAAGGTTTACGACATTAGCCGTTTGCCATTCGACTAATTCATTATTATTACCATCATAGGTTTCAATAACCCAGTCCAGCACCGCTTTACTTGCATCCAAGCTTATTTCTTCAGTGCTGTAACCTTGATATGAAATTAAATCATTTACAGCTTCAGCACCCTGAAGAGTAGAAACATCTGTATTTCGGATAACAGCGACCAACTCTATTAGCCGTGAACTTACTTCTTTCACATCTAACACTGAAGGCAGTTTACCTATGTCAGTAATTGATTCTAGTTTCATGATTCTCTAAACATAACATTATATTAGTAAGCATGCGCGTTTCGCCGTTAAGCCTACTTGGTTAATT
>CALCRD010000355.1 GCA_937894355.1 uncultured Bacillus sp. | reverse complement strand
AACTTGGTAAGTTCTCCGTCGAAGTTACGTCTCTCTAGGGCCTCCCATTTCTCTAGCCTTCCAATCAACTCAGGATAAAGACCACCTGCACCAAGGGTGGACATAAATGGTGTAACGAGCCCTGCTGTGGCCATCCCACCTAAAAAGCCATATCTCTCAACTAAAAGAGTAGAAAGACCCCGGCGCCTTGCCTCGATAGCAGCAGCAATACCGGCAGGACCTCCTCCAACAACAATCACAGAATACACGCCAAACCCCTCCCCATTTAAAATTTATAAAGAAGCAATTTTCTCTTTACCCTAATGGTAGCGGAAAACTCAAGGTTCAGCCTTAAATATTTTTAGTTGCTGTTGGATTATTTTTAGTTCTTCCTTTCTCGATAGTCCGTGGGACTGGCACCCTGGGTCTTTTTAAATACTTTTGAAAAGTAACTTGGATCATTAAACCCGACTTCCTGAGAAATTTGGGTGATGGAAAAATCTGTCAGATCCAAAAGTCTTTTGGCATATTCAACTTTGCTTTTATTAATATAGTCGGTGATGGTCATTCCCATCTCTTTATTGAATAGATAGCTAAGGTATGCCGGATTGCAATAGCAGTTTTTGGAAATGAGATCCAGCGAAATATTTTGGGAGTAATTCTTGTTGATAAAATCTACTGCAGAGGAAATAATTGCTTTATCCTGATAATAATCTGCAGCCGAACGCATGGAGCCGGATAGTTTCGATTCTATAAACCGCTGGAGGATCGCATTTCTATAAAGCAGCGACATGTAGTTGCAGATAACCCAAGCATCCCCGTTTAAATCATCCACCGAAAAGTTAATTTCTTTCGTAATGCTGGCATATTCTTTGGCACAGGCTGCCGGATCCAATCCATATTTTTCTGCCTTACGCTTTACAAATTCAAGAGACTTCTCCAAACCATTTGAGAACTGTCCAATGCAGATCAGTGCAATAAGTTGCTCCTTATACCATACTGGATAATAAAGCTCATAGATGCCCAGATAGCATTTTCCATAAAAGGGTCTCTTGATCCTTTTGCAAAGTACGTTCTTAGATTTTATACATAAGCCATGAAGGGCTTCGTCTTTTTTAATATGATTGCAAAAAGAATTGTTATGATAGCTATATTGCCTAAAAACATCCTCTATTTGGTTGTTGATTTTCCTGATCCCTGCAATATCGGACAGATTGATCCGAACATTGAATTTCGCGATTATCTTCTCTAGCAGGTAACGGAGGGTCTCCGCCTCTTCATATGCGTTGTTGACGATTTTTTCAACCATTATTTCCACCTAGCTTTTGCACCTAATACCAAAGCCTTATTTTCTCATCCCTTTGGAATTACCCTCTCCCGGGTGAAATTATCCCTGCTTCAACTAACAAAGGCACAAGGAATTTTACAATTTGCCCCGCTGGTATTCGCATTTTTTCACTTAACAACCTTTCCCCAGCCACTTGCGCACAAGCTCTTGTGCCCAGCTTTCAGATGTACCGATTTGCCGGTAGTGGATTCGCTCCATCATGGTAATCATCAGCTCCCGATGGGCTGGGGTAATGAAAAAGTTTTTGGATCTAGCTGCAGCTTGCGGCGTAGAGAAGTCTAAAACGAGTTCCGGTTTCTGGCGCGTATCATAGTGATGATCTGCAAATGCATTCCATAACTCTTCGGTTTTTTCCGGATCATAAAGGAGCTGGGAGAGCATCTTAAGTTCTTCAAAAAACTGCTTTTTCTCAGGTCCCTCTAAAAGGGAAACACCTTCAGGATAAATTCCATAAGGAACCACTTTAATTTCCGCAAGGCGAGAGCCTGCAAGTTCAAGCTCTACAAAGAAACCTTTATGTTGATATGGGTTTGCCTGCTCTTGCCAGAAGACGAAGTT
>CALCRD010000354.1 GCA_937894355.1 uncultured Bacillus sp. | reverse complement strand
TCGTTTTTTCATCATCATTTCGATAAAGGTCACCTACTAATGGTAAGATGATTGGTGAAGCTCCTGCTGCCCCTAATCCTTGAATAATTCGACCAATTATAATCCACATATAAGGGTCCGAACCTTTCCACGAGGCAAATCCCGAAATCAGTCCGCCAATTAATGCCAGCAATAAACTTGGCAAAATAACCATTTTTCTTCCGATTTTGTCGGATAGATATCCAGCAATTGGAATTAAAATAATAGATGCTATTGAATAGCTAGTAATGACCATACTCGATTGAAAGGATGATATCGCCAATTTTTCCTCAAATATTGGTAATATTGGAATTAGCATCGAATTCCCAAGTGTCATGACCAGAGGAATAGATGCCATACTGACGATACACCATTTACTTACCTTCGTTTCCTCACATTCTTGATTTGCCACGACTACACCTCATGTTGTACTTTTTAATGCCCAATACTATTTTTCTTAAAAATAGTAGTTCATCCTAATTAGTGAATATATTTTCCATAATCAGGTATAGCTATCCCATTAAAGTCCTTAACAAGTTTTGTTAAACTAGCCTTTAATAATTCACCTGCCATTGGTAATCCATGCCCAGTTACAGCAACTGCTGGTCTGAGTTCCTCAAGTTTCTTTACCGATTCTCTAGCTCCCTCCCAGTCTGGAGTGAAATACTTTGGAGGACCACTAATTTCTTGCTCTTGAGTTAAAACTTTATAAAGGTACTCCTGTTTGACCGTAACAAATGCATCACCAACAATCAAAGCTCTATCTTCGTCTCTAAAAAGTGATATATGACCTGGAGTGTGTCCCGGCGTATGAATCCATCTGAAGCCAGACATGAACGGGACAGTTCCATCAGCTGGTAACTTTTGCACATAATTCCCTAAGTTAATTGGTTCATTAGGGAAAAATGGTGATATTTTTGCAAGCAGCCCACCCTCTACAGTTGAGTCTGGTTCGGGATAGCTCATTTTGCCCGTAAGGAACGGCATCTCTAGATCATGTGCATATACAGGAATTTGCCAATACTTGATTAACTCGATAATTGCCCCAACATGATCAAAATGACCATGGGTCAAAATAATCGCTTTAGGACGCTTATTTTCCCCGAATCGTTCCTCGATAACAGCGATTATTTCCTCGGCAGAATTGGGCATTCCTGCATCCACTAATACAAATTCTTGGGAATCCTGATGTCCGTATAGGACAATATTAACGATTTGAACAGTATGACAGTATATATCTGGTAGCACTTCGATTCCAATGCCACTACTAATTGATGTTGCCGGGATATATTTATAGTCACTGCCGTAAGACATTTGTTCAGCCAATTTAATCCCCCTTTTTAAAGCATTATTTATGAAACGAGTTGGTTTCTTTTTTTTATGCTAAAGCTCCCAATTTGAATTGCTAAGATTAATTTATCTCTTCATTATTGTTCATTACATCGCAACGGTTTATGTGCAAGAAAAAAAGGCAAAAAAAACCTGAGTCCAAGATGGAGGACTCAGATTTGTAAGTACGGTATAGCTGCTTAGCTACCAGATGAATAAAAATAGGCGGAGGTTTTCCGGTTATATTCCAAATAGAGCTCGTTTCGGGGGAAATAAGCGGACGATTTCCGGTTATGTACAGCAAAATCCTCTATTTTCTCGATTTTTGATTCAATTAGCGGAATCTCTCCGTCTATTTACGCTATTTTTAATGATATTCACGAATTAAGCGGACTTTTTCCCTCTATTTATCAAATCAGGTGCTTAAACTGGCCACACCCGACCCATTAGAACTAATCCTCATGAGAAATACTTTCCTTTCACCAAAAGAAAACCCCTTTAGATAACCATTATCTAAAGGGGCAAAGCTGCTTAGCTT
>CALCRD010000353.1 GCA_937894355.1 uncultured Bacillus sp. | reverse complement strand
AGTAAAATCGGCTTTTGGATTTTACCTCCCTACGATAAGTCAACATCGAAGTGAAAACCGCACTTCGTGTTTCCTTTATCTCAGTCGATGGGCTATAAGTTCATACGCCGCTGACCAAGGCGCTTGCGCTTTTCTGATGAGGAGAAAATAGTATGAAGGGAAATGGCTTCTATTTTTCTGTATCCGTGCTGTTAGGTATTTTCACTGCTCTGCTAAACTTATGGCTATTTTTGTGTTTATTTCTGCTATATGTATATGTCCTTGTTAAATATAAATCTTTTTCAAATAGGCAAATCTACCTAATGGTTTTTATGTTTTTACTCTTTTGTATAATAGGAAATTTAGCTAACAATCGGAATATTAGCTTGTTAACCGGAAAGGAACAGGAATTTGTCTTTAACTTACAGCAATGGCAAATAAACGGTGACCAATTACAAATTGCGGTAAAAGATGAAAAGACAAAGGAAAAATTATTACTGCAATATCGAATTAAATCGGAGCAAGAAAAAAACAAGCTAGAAACTGGTATGAAATCTGGTGCAAAATGTACCGTGTCCGGAAAACTAACCACTCCATCCTCATCAAGTAACCCTAACGCTTTTGATTACCAACGATATTTAGCCACCAAACAGATTTATTGGATTGTAACTTCTGAACAAAACCCCTTAAATTCATGTACTGCGGCTGAACCTTCCTCCCTATCGTTTATCGAAAATCTTCGTCACACTGGAATAAAATACTTACTGCATCATTTCCCAGAACCACTCGCTTCGCTGTCAGTTGCCCTTATTTTTGGCGAAAGGACTGAAATGTCACCACAACTAGTCACTTCTTATCAAAAAATAGGGATTGTCCATTTATTAGCCATTTCCGGACTTCAGGTAAGCTTTTTCACAGGGTTATTATTTTTTATCGGAATTCGAATTGGTGTAGTCCGGGAAACGATGCTGAATGTATTAATTATTTTTTTGCCCTTTTATGCATTATTAACCGGTGCATCACCATCAGTCGTAAGGGCAGTATTGATGATGTTATTAATTTTCATTAGTTTGCGATTAACAAAAGACCGGTATCAGCCGTTAGATGCTTGGAGTGGGGCATTAATCCTTTCGTTAGCTTACTCGCCCATGTTAATTTATGATGTCGGATTCCAGCTCTCATTTGTTGCGACATTGGCATTAATTTTATCAACTGTGTTGCTAGCAAATTTTCACCATCCGGCCTCACTGCTATTAATGACCACCGTCATTGCTCAAATAGCAACACTGCCGATTTTATTATATTATTTTTACGAATTTGCCTCAGTTTCTTTACTTGCGAACTTCATCTTTGTCCCCATTTATTCAATCATCCTTTCGCCAGTAATCTTTTTTCTATTTATCCTCCATCCCTTAATTGGGTTTCTGCTAGCACCACTGATTTGGTTTATCAATAGTTCGATTCTGTTAGCAAACCGAATGATTGAGTGGTTTTCTAAGCTACCATGGTCGATGATTACCCCAGGTCGCCCGGCTTTTATTTTATTATGTGCCTACATCTTTCTAGTGTTTTTCACCTTTATTAAAATGGAAAAGGCAGCAGGGAAATTAACGAAAGCAAGTTTTTGCTTGTTATTGCCATTATTTTTACAAATAGCAATGAACACTTGGTCACCAACTGGAGAAATTACTTTTATCGATGTTGGCCAAGGTGATGCCATATTAATCAAGTTGCCTTTTCAGCAAGGGACCTACTTAATTGATACGGGGGGAATTGTCCCGTTTTCTACCGAAAAATGGCAAGAGAAAAACCGAGAATTTGAAGTAGGGAAGAATATTATCGTGCCATTTTTAAAAAGTAAGGGAATTACCAGAATAGACAAATTGATTCTTACACATGGGGATTACGATCATATTGGGGGAGTACAAACGATACTCGCTGAGCTTAAGGTTGAGGAAATCGTCTTTCCTATCGTAGCAGAGCAATCGGAGTTGGAAATGGAAATTAGCCATATTGCTAAAGGGAAAGAAATTGTCACGACTTATGTTAGCGAAGGTTCCCATTGGAAAAGTGGCGATAACAAATTTCAAGTTCTGTCTCCGCCAACACAAGGGATGAATCATGATAAAAATAATGGCGCAATTGTCATTCATGCCCAAATCGGAGGTTTAGCTTGGCTTTTTACAGGTGATATCGAAAAAGAACGGGAAGAAAGTCTTGTTACTGATTATTCATCTTTAGATATTGATGTGTTGAAGGTAGGGCATCATGGAAGTAAAACTTCCACTTCCGAACGTTTGCTAAGCGAATTTACCCCAGAAGTTGCGATTATTTCAGTTGGAGAAAAAAATCGATACGGCCACCCGCACCAAGAAGTGCTCACCAGGTTACAAAAGTATCATATTCAAATTTTGCGCACCGATCAGCAAGGGGCCATTACTTATTTTTTTAGAGGAGAAAATGGAACTTTTTCTAGCTGGATACCATAAGATATTTTAAATCTTAACCCAACCTCAAAAATCCCACCTAAAAATTTTTTGGATAGAAAAAGACTGCATTTTCAATGCAGTCTCCAAAAAGCTATGTAGAGATATAATTATGCTCCTACAATTTTTACGACAGTTGCAATAATAAACAATGTTGCGAAAAATCCAAAAGATACAAAGAAACCGATACCTGAGTCAATAGCGTCATTACGTTTATCGACTAATTTTTCAAATTGGTTCACAGTCAATCCCTCCCCTTATTTCTTTAATTAGTATAAGCGATTCTAAAAAAAAAATCTAGATACGTATTTGCAACATCCTTTTTTGACAAGAGTTGTCACAAATAGTTTGAAAATAAACAGGCAAAATAACATTAACAACATGATACCGTCGTGAAAATTAGTTCCTAGGCCTTATTTTCCGGCGTTTAAATAAAATGGGAATTGACGGAATAGGGTCCTGTCAATTCCCTTTAACTACTTGTAAAAAAGTCCAAGCTTCTTTACGATATAGAATATATTATTTTTATATTTAAGTCGATCGGAGCGAGTACATTGGTCTTTGAACTGTGGAAAAAAATAAAAGCCGGGCAAATAGCCCCAGTTTACCTATTATTTGGAACAGAAGCTTTTTTTATTAATGAAACAAAACAACTGTTGGTTGACAACGTATTAAAGGCTGATGAAGCTGATTTTAATTTATCTACATATGATTTGGAAGAAACACCGATTGAGGTAGTCATTGAAGATGCCGAAACATTGCCTTTTCTAGGTGATAGACGTTTGATTTTATTATATAATCCCGTTTTTCTAACTTCAGAAAAGACTAAAGAAAAGGTTGAACACAACATCGCCAAACTAGAGGCCTATCTAAAACAGCCTGCCCCATTTTCAGTGCTTGTTTTTGTGGCCAACTATGAAAAGCTTGATGAACGGAAAAAAATCACCAAAGAATTAAAACGAAGTGCCGAAATATTTGAAGCAAAAAAAATGTCTGAGCATGAATTGAAAAAATGGCTTCAAACTCGGGCAGCCTTTAACAAAGTGCAAATAACTGATTCAGCTGCGATTCGGATGATTGAACTTGTAGGTTCCAATTTATTTATGCTAACAAGTGAAATGGATAAAATCGCACTGTACATGGAAGAAACTAAATTGATTGATGAGACTATCGTTGAAAAAATGGTTTCGAAGTCTTTAGAGCAAAATATTTTTACCTTGATTGATAAAATTGTAAATCGAAAAGTCGATGAAGCTTTAGCTATTTATTATGATTTATTAAAACAAAATGAGGAACCGTTAAAAATTCTTGCCCTAATTTCTGGGCAATTTCGATTGATTTATCAGGTGAAGGATCTTTCGAGACGAGGGTATGGCCAGCAACAAATTGCCGGGTATTTAAAAACACATCCTTTTCGGGTAAAGCTCGCAGCTTCGCAGTCAGGTAAATTTCCTGATGAAGAATTAACAAGGATTATTGGATTATTAGCTGATGCTGATTATCAAATGAAAACAGGTGGGATGAACAAGGAATTATTGATTGAGATGTTTTTATTTAAATTAAATCATCCAGCGTAAGAAACTCCCTACCCTTTCATTAGACCGTTGATTTCCGCTCCAGGCACTTCGCGCACCTTAGGGTGGTAGCGGGGAGCCTCCTAGGCGCTTTCCACCTTTGGAGTCTCCCCTGCCCCATACTCCCGCAGGAGTCTTCGTGCCTTCCGCTCCATTCAACTTAGTTCGGAAAAATCAACATTAAACATTAATTAAGTTAATCTAAAAAAAAAACGACCCGGTGAGGTCGTTTTTTATGTCTAACCGCATGCTTGTGCTGGTCAAAAAGACATTAAGCGTTTAAAGAGTTAACTTTTTTAGCTAAACGTGATTTTTTTCTAGCAGCAGCGTTTTTGTGGATTAGGCCTTTAGAAGCAGCTTTGTCAAGCTTGCTAGCAGCTTTAACGAAAGTTTCTTGAACAGCAGAATCGTTAGTTTCGATTGCAGCATCAAGTTTCTTAACAGCTGTACGCATTGCAGATTTAACCTGGATGTTTTGTGCTTGTGCAGCATCATTTGTTTTTACGCGTTTAATTGCAGATTTAATATTTGGCATTCCGTTCACCTCCTAAAAGAGAGCGAGATTATATCAACTCGACTTACCCATTCATAACAATAATTAAGAACAAATGATATTTTATCAAACACAGGGGATTTATGCAATACTCAGCCAAAATTTTGCTTCGTTGAGGAATGTTTTAATTGGATAAAGGTGAAAATAAGAATTGAACAAGTAATTTTTGGAGGAAATGGCGTAAAAAAGGGCCTATTTCCAATGAATGTTTAACAAAACCCTTTCAAATTTTATCCGAAATGTCCAAACAATTGGTTAAAGACTTAAAGGGTTTTACTAATAATTTATTAGCAATTATCAAATTTAATCGTGGAGGGAAAGACATGAAGGATCAACTTGACTTAAGTAAGTACTCCATTCGAACAGATTTAGCCGTTGAAGCAAGGGAAATGGTTTTAGAAGATCGTTCAAAAACAGTTCAGAGCGGAGAAAACCTTTCGCAAATAGATGGAGTGATAATAAAAGAAAAAGAGGAAGATGGAATTAAAATATCCTTAGTAGAAGTAACGAAACAAGCAGAGGAGACTATTGGGAAGAAATCAGGAACTTATTTAACACTAGAAGTAACCGGAATTAGGCAGCAGGATAGCGAACTGCAGCAAAAGGTAGAGCAAGTATTTGCCCGGGAGTTTTCCAATTTCTTAAATATGTTAAAAATTAAAGAAGACGCTTCATGTTTAGTTGTCGGTTTAGGAAACGGAAATGTTACTCCAGATGCCTTAGGCCCGCTAGTATGTGAAAATCTTCTGGTAACCCGACATCTTTTCCAATTGCAACCTGAAAATGTTGAAAAAGGGTATCGTCCCGTTAGTGCACTAGCACCAGGTGTAATGGGGGTAACTGGAATTGAAACGAGTGATATTATTTTTGGTGTAGTTGAAAAAATTAAGCCAGATTTTGTAATTGCCATCGATGCGCTTGCCTCAAGATCAATTGAGCGGGTCAATTCAACGATTCAAATTTCCGATTCTGGAATCCATCCTGGCTCTGGAGTGGGAAATAAACGAAAGGAAATCAGTAAAGAGACCTTAGGTATTCCGGTCATAGCTTTAGGAGTTCCAACGGTCGTAGATGCAGTTTCGATTACGAGTGATACGATTGATTTTATTCTTAAGCATTTTGGCCGGGAATTGAAAGAAGGGAACCGCCCATCAAAGGCACTAACACCAGCGGCGATGAGTTTTGGTAAGAAAAAGAAACTCACCGATGAGGATTTACCAGAAGAACATCATCGCAAAACCTTCCTTGGAATGGTAGGCGTTTTGCCGGATGAAGAAAAGCGGAAATTAATCTATGAGGTCTTATCGCCTCTTGGTCACAATTTAATGGTCACCCCAAAGGAAGTAGATGTTTTTATCGAAGATATGGCAAATTTATTGGCAAATGGTTTAAATGCAGCACTGCATCAATCTGTTAATCAAGATAACACTGGTTTTTATACTAGATAAAATTGCACTTAATCTAAGCAAAAAATAGTTCTACCTTCTCTAGCAAATTCATATGATTTAATAGAATTGCTACAGAGAGGTGGAAGCATGAAACATATCAGGGGACGTAATCTGACACTTTTTGTACAAGGGTCAAGTGTGGTAAAAATCGCAATAGGATTTGTGCTATTTTTATTTTTTGTTTTTTCACTTAGTGGTATTATCACTTCTTTAAAACCAGAGTATCGATTAAAGTCGACCTCTGTTAACAATGTTGCTACCAATTTGACTGGAGAATGGCTGTATCATTTGATGGGATCGGAGAATCATTATTTTCTAGACGGGCTTCCCGAGGATAGTCAGCCACCGAAAGTTTCTAGCGTTATGTTTAAAATGTCAACGAATATTAATTTAGATGATCCTAGGAGTTTGTTGGGAAGAGAATTACCTGGATTTTCATTGTTTGATGGAAAGATCATTGTTGCTGGAGAAGGGACAAACTATACGAATTTACCAATTGAATCTGCGCCACCGATTGAGGTGTTAAAAGCAGAGCAAGAAGCATCACTTCAAAATACCGAGGGAATTGATACAACAAAAGATGAGGGTAATAATTCAGCGCCGCCGTTAACAACTGGTAGCAGAAAAGTAGTATATGTTTATTTTTCTCATAACCGTGAGTCGTATTTACCTTACTTAAAAGGAGTTACTGACCCGAATTTGGCCTATCATTCGAAAATTAATGTAATGAATATTGGCGAAAAATTGAAAGAACAGCTTGAAACCAGAGGTATTGGAACTCAAGTTGAAAAAACTGATATTCAAGCAAACTTAAATAATAAAGGGTTAAGTTACGGTGCTTCTTATTATGAATCGCGACCAGTCGTTCAGGAAGCGATGGCTGGAAACTCAGACCTTTCTTACCTGATAGATATCCACCGTGATAGTAAACGGAAAAATATGACTACGAAGGTTATCAATGGAAAATCTTATGCCAAGCTTGCCTTTGTTATAGGTGCAGAACATAGCAATTATGAAAAGAATTTAAAATTTGCTAGTGAATTGCATGCAAATTTAGAAAAGAAATACCCTGGACTAAGCCGGGGAGTTATCGAAAAAAGTGGAGCAACGGTGAATGGAAAATATAATCAAGATTTATCGCAAAATGCCATTTTAGTGGAGTTTGGTGGGGTAGACAATACGTTTGAAGAGCTGTACCAATCATCAGATGCCCTGGCAGAGGTGATAGGTGAGTATTACTGGCAAGCGGAAAAGGTTAATCAAGAAATAGAGCAACCCGCCAATAAAAACTAGCCTGAAGGTGAAAAAGATGAAAATGTTTATGGTAAAAAGCTTTCTTTTCGTAGCGTGTATGTTTCTTTGTGTCCTAATTGGCATGCAACAAGCAAACGAAGGAATCCATAGAATGAAGGGGTATGATGATCCCAACATCGGCAGTGCCTTTACTTTGCACGAAGGGGAACAAGGAAAAATTCATGCCTCCATTTTAGGGAAGGATGTTTCAAGCCATGATCTTGAAAAAAAGAAGGAAAAGTTGGAGGAAATGAATGCCTATAACTTCTTTTCCTCCGTTGGAAAGAAAGTGTCTGACGGGTTTACCTCTGCTACCAAAGGCATCATTGATCTAATGACTGAGAAAATAGGGAAATAGAAGCGGGATGCGGTAAACGCCTTCCGCTTTTC
>CALCRD010000352.1 GCA_937894355.1 uncultured Bacillus sp. | reverse complement strand
GCCCTTTGCCAGCCGTAATTTGCCGTCTTTTTGAACCTTTAGTTTTGGTTGACCGCTTCTCTGGCTCGGTAAGTGCCAATATACTATTTGGCTTAGGAGTATTCCGGCTACAAGGTCTTCTGTTATGTCAATATATAGCCGCTTTACTTTAATGACATCCCTGTCGGCGTCTTCCCATCGAAGAAACTCTTCAAATCCCTTGCCCATCTAAAAGGCCCCCTTCAAGCACGAAATGCCCACGCCGTTTTAAGTCTCTTTTAGCGTTCTTTATGTCATCTTCGGTAAGCGCAAACCATTCGCCCCGCTTGCGCTTGGGTGCATATTTTGTGTGCAGATATTCCTCTGTTGCCGGAGCGTTATCGGTCTGCGCTGCAAACAATAGTTGGATGTTTATTAATGAACTGTGTCGTATAGCCCTTACCCTATGGGCAAGTCTTTTTGTTTCCCCGATTTTAGTTAGTCCGTTTTCTGCTTTTATAAAATAGACATATCCTTTTTTAGGAGATTTATCAGTTTCTTGTAGGGCAATTTGTTGCGTGTTTTCTCTTTCTTCGTTTTTTTGTTTGATTGTCTTATCATCATAGATGGCGTAAAACTTGTTCACTTCTTTTAATATGCTCTCCAATCTGCCTCGCTCATAAATCAAGCCTTGTGAGTCTATTGGAACATATACGCCTAAAGCCGCATTGTATTGAGCTAATATAGGGACTATTAGCTTCTTGTCTTTGTCGTTCATTACTTACCACCCCAAAACCAGATTATTAGTTTCGTCGTTGTCAATCCACACGCACTCCACGTACTTGCCGTTATGCACTGCCACGAAGCGCGGGCAGACTTGTACTACTTGCCCCCGGCGCTCGTCGATATAAACCTTGCTCCTGCACCCCAACCGCCGCTTGAGGACGGGGACGGTGTCCCCTGGTTTGATGGTCATGTTCTCACCGCCTCCCTCTCGGCCTTCTCCTTTTCCAGCTCCGCCAACCGCTTTTTAAGAAGGCGGATTTTAATGTCGAGTTGAAGGGTTCTTTTCATGGCTTGAGTACCTCAAACTCAATCACCCAAACCCATGGGTTAGCTCCCCATCCATAGCCGCGCCTGGCGTAGCCTTGGTCCCACCTTGCGTGATATACACCTCTCGCTGCTATCATTACTACCCCGTATCGATCTAGTAAAGGTAAACATCCCTCTGCCCTCGCTTCATCCTCTGAAATGTTTTGCACCTTATCAACCCAAACGGCATTGACTTTTAGCCAGATTCGGGCGGCTGCTTTTGGCATATGGATGGAGGGTTTCCACCTAAACATTGACGGCGGGAAGCTATCATCCTCAGTCAACCCGTAATTTGCCCTATAAACATACTCGCCGTTGTCATCCTTACCCCACGTCTCCCTCACCCAAAGCAGATCGCCAGGCTGGCAGGGAGGTTTTGTTATGCATGGCTCGTTTCTGCCGTTGTATAACTGTAAGCCATCCTTTGCGTATCCCGTCCAGTTTGGGTTCCTATTCCCCAGAAATTTTACTACCCGCCTTGTCTGCGTCTTCCGCCCTTCACGAATCGCCCGAACCATCGGGGTGCCGAAAAGGATTGGTCGCTCCATCATCTCACCTCCGGCATTTCGTTCCACTCCCGACCATCTAGGAGTCGACCAGCGGCTTTTTTGCCTACCCGATTCATTATTACTGGCCGTACCGCCGGTGCCGGCTTACCAACGCATTGACTACAGAGATCCCCGCCTTCCGGGTCATCCACCCACCAGCAACCACCTTCGCAGGCCTCTTCGTCTGTACAACCACACACCCGGCAGATCGGGGTCTCGGTATCCTCGGTAAACCCTCCCCATTGCTTGAAAAAGAACGGAACTCCCGCACTTTGGCATTGGTCCCGCAAACTCCGTGCCCAATCCGGGTGCATTGGTCGGGCTTTCGGCCCTGTTTCTCCGCCGCAGATTACCCAGAAAACCTTCCAATACTGTCCCTCTTGGAGTGGTATCCCAGGACCCTGACAGCGTGTTTGATTTGTTCCGAGTACGTCGCTAACTCCAAGTTCCCCGGAGAATTGTCTTTCGGATTTCCGTTCTTGTGATTGATGGTTAGTCCCGGAGGAATCGGGCCGTTGAAATGCCTCCATACCAAACGGTGCGCCAAAGCATTCGCCCTCACGCAGTCTACCATTACCCTCACTTGTAAGTAGTTGCCCGTTACTTTTTCCGCTCTCCTCGGGGCGCAGGGTATGGTTCGGGTTTTTTGGTTCCACCGATCCCACCTCCTGGCCGCAACCCTCCATACTCGCCCTGCGTTGTCTATTTCTAATTCGCCCATCTTTACAGCCAGGTAGGCCAATTGTTCCGACTTCGGCTTCATTGTTGCCTCCTAAATACTTTGTAATTTCCACCGGCCCCAACATCGGCTCCACGCTCACAAACCGCACCGCCGCCGGAATTTGAAGCAGGATAGGGATTCGCTCGTCAGCCATCTCTTGATTCTCAGCGGTTACGCCTAACCAAATGTTTGGGATTATCTCGCTATGATTACAAGCATCAAACACTTTTTTCATCCGCCCTGGTCGCTTAGTCAAAACTAAAAAAGTATGATGTGAAGCATCCTGCATTTTTCTAACGACCTCGACAACATAATTCATAGGCACACCTGGGTGAAACAGATCCCCCATCGAACAAACAAAAATCATCGACGGTTTCCTCCACCGTAACGGTTCCTCTAATCGTTTTGGGTGCAACGTCACTCGAAAAGGCTCGTCCGCATCATACCCACACCGACCGCGAAGGCGTTTGGACATCCTCTCGGCGTAGCAATTCTGACAGCCAGGGCTGATTTTGGAGCATCCCGTTACCGGGTTCCATGTTTTCTCGGCCCATTCGATTTTGGTATTGCCCATCATATCCACCTCACAATCCACGCCACCACCACTATTAAAGCAACAGCGGCTAATTCGATTAATAGGGCGTTGATTACGCCACGGAAGAAGTTCATTAACCATACCTCCTCATCATTTCCGCAAGTCCTTCCCCAGCGACGGCGGCAATTTTACGGAGCTTTTCGTTGTCGGCTCGCAGCCGCTCAATCTCGTCTAGTGCTTCGGGTAGGGCGTTTGCAGCCGCCACAATGTAATCAATATGAGCCAATGCGTTATTAAGATTCTTACTTTGAGCAGCCACCACTGGGCGCATTCCTTCGTATGTCCAAGCAGCTAAACCGTTTTCATTCTTATACAGCCGTCCAAATCCCGCTTTGTTTTGTTTCTCACGCAGTTTCTTAATATCAAGCATCTTTACAC
>CALCRD010000351.1 GCA_937894355.1 uncultured Bacillus sp. | reverse complement strand
ATCAAATTACGTCTGAACTATTTGAAGATCATAAGAAAATGTTTATGACTCACGCTGCCGCGGTAAAAATGCACCACTCTTTTCGTTCAGGGTTAGCCTACCATACTTTGTCGCTTTTACGACTTGGTAAGAGTATTTGTGACCAGTACGGGGAAGTAGTGAATCGCAGTAAAATATACGCAGCGCTAACACTGCATGACTACGGGAAAATAATTGAAATGAGAATGTCAAAGGACCTTTCAGGTGCAGAGGATTATACGCTATTTGGCCAAATGCTAGGGCATATTCAAATAGTGAACCAAATGATTGACCGCAAACTTGTAACTATACGAAATGAGCGTACAGTTACTTCTGATGAAGTTACAGTTATCTATGAGTTAATGAATATAATTTCCAGCCACCATGGACCTCTCAGCAACGGTTGGGGGAGTACCGCAGAACCCCTTACCCTTGAAGCTCACCTTTGCCATATGATTGATAATATCGACGCTAAAATTAACATGATTTCTAGGGCAACTTCTGATATGCGAGAAGGCGAGGTTCAAAAGGTTTGGGGACTTGGGAGGCTATATAAATCTAAAAATCTAGAGTAATTCATTCAGCCCCCATCTCCACCGGGAAAGAGATGGGGGCCAGTAAGTGTTTACCATATTCAGAAATCTACTGTAAATAAAAACGAGAACAAGTTAGTTCATTTACTAAGATGCTCTCGTTAAGAAAAGGCAGAAATTTTTTCTATGTTTTTTAATTTCCTTAATTCCTTATGTAATTTATAATTTCTATTCTTATCAATTCCATTTTCTGCTTTAATAACATTCTGAAAGTTTTCCTCTGGGTAAAATAAATCCGTGTATTTATAGAAATATTGATAGTGTCTGCCTCTCTCACAAATAATATCAATAAAATTTAATCCTCTTTCATTCAATACCTTAGAAAAGTAAAGGGCACTATTAATATCAGCTTGGCTCGGTTTGGTGCAGTCCAAATGTTGTGGATTTGGATTGGGATGATTATGAAATCGCATTACCGTCTTTACTCCATGTTCAATAGCAAATTCACTTATACTATTAAAATCCCAGGTTAAGGATACGCTTGAACTGTTAATTCCTTTATTTGCCCACAAATAGGCTATTTTCTTATCTTTTTCAAAGGCTATTATTACCCATTCATGTTTTTTCCCCTTTAATAAGGCTGCAACAACTGCTGGCAAATTGTTCAGGTTTTCATTAATTTTATATAGTTTTCCCTTTGGCTGCATCCTGGATTTAAAAGTTCTATCAACAGTTGTTTCGGCTGAAGTGAAAGTAAAATATTGTCTTAAAAAGAGAATGCGTCTTTTTCTTGCCAATATTTCTATCTCGTAGTTTGATAGTGCTTCTCTGTGTGTAAGCCAAAAAATGAGTTCATAGAGAGCGTATCCAATAATTAATGCAATAACTATGTAAAAAATGTCCATTTATTTCTTGCCTCCTCACTCAATTCTCCACAGATAAAATGGTTTTACTGAATATTAATTCTCAACTAAAACCAAGGATTGTTAAAATGTTATTGCCATTTCTTTTATCCACCTTTATTGAATTTTTTCTTGTTAATCCTAAATTTGGGTAACTAATTGTAATGTCCAAGATATAAAATATCCTTTTAAATATGAAACCTTCCTCAATTACACGCTTTGTTACACTAATTTGATGCTTACTAAATTGGAAATCCATACTATTACCTTTGTTGTCTTCGAAATTTGGGTTTATGATACTGAAACCAATTTCTGAAGGGAAAACTGTGAAAATAAACTTTTCTCCTAAATCTATACAAGAATCAGTAAATACCTTCCCGTTTTGGTCTATGCATTCATTTCCATAATAAACACAAATGCAATCCATATTATTACCCCCAAAAAATATGTTAGTTCAATCCCTAATCTAGCACGCACTTATTATATAAGAATAACATGATATTCTTTTTTAGTCTTTTCATTCTTAATCGACAAAAATAGTCGTTCCAGCTATTTCAAGTTATGGATAGGGGATATTAAAATAAATTATGTTACCTTTATATATAACATATTTTTAAAATAATACTTAATGCTTCAAAGTGCTTTCTTCTGCTCTAATCCCATTTTCTGAAATTCTCTTAACATTATTAAGAAAACTTCTATATACCAAACAAAAATGACCAGCAAATTTACAATTTGTTGGTCATTTATTCAGTATGCAAAGGAACTCGTAACCTATTGTACGATCTTATTTTAAGATTCAGGCTGGTAAAGCAACCCTTGCTCGTCTAATTTTCTCATCATTTCATTAACGAAAGGAATGTGCGCATTAATACTATAACAAACAGTTTTATTCCTTAAATCTCTAAATGGTGGTAATTCTCCATATTGTTTCTTAGTTTTTTCATTTTCTAATCGAAATACTCTACTTTCAAATTGAGGCCAATATTTCACTATGTCAGTAGTACATCCATTTACTGTTACAAAATGCCTCAGCAAGTCATACCATTGTTCTTTGTTCGTAACGGATTTAGTTCTAGCAATATGATGAAACGAATGACATTTTCCGCAGACAACTACAATGTCTTTTAAATGACAAACCATATTGTCGAAATCATATTCTTCAACTTCGTGCAATTGAAGGTTTTTTATGTCCTGTTCGTTTTCTGGTTTCCAACCACAAATAGAACAGGACTTCCCTTTGAGTTCCAATACGGCTGGACGTACTTTTTTTTGCCAAATATATTTCACATTACTTCTTACAGTACTGTTATGAAAAAGACCTGGTTTTGCATTGGGTAATAGCTTAAATTCTGATAAATTGAAGGTTTCAACTAATTCTTTCCCTTCCTTCCATCTTTTTTCCCATTCGTATCGTTCTAAAGCTTTTTTGGCCCCTGATTTTGATTTGTATCGTTTTACTAGGGTTTGCCTTAACAAAACTCCGTCTAACTTAAATTCATTCTCTAGTAGGTCATAAAAACCATCTTCTGTTTTATTTATAGTGTAAGATTCTTTCATTAAGATCCCTTCTTTCTTCTTTCGTTAATTGTCCCTTCACTATGAGGAATAGGTTATATTTTCATTCGAATGAATAATACAGATTCAATGTATTTGGCAATATAAAAATCAGTTAATTGGAGTATATTTGAGATACGAACGTAAAAAAGCTGAAAATATGCAAATGGGGTATAAAAATCTGAATTCCTTCATTGTCTCAATTGTGTCTTTGGTGCATCCAATTAAAAGAAAACTAGTTAGGAAACTTATAATAAAAGCCAAGAGATAACGGTTTTTCATCATATCCCCCTCTCTATACCTAAATCTTATCACTTGAAGTGAGGAAGTGTATCAAATGACTTGATAAATATCTGTAAAGATAAGATAGTTTGAATATCTATATTATAAATAAAGGTAACATATTAATGAACTAGATAATTTGGCTTCTCAAATGTTAAATCTTAAATAAGGGGCTCATACAAAGTTGTATGTTGAAATTGATTCTAATAGAAGAAGTTCATTCTTAATAGCAAAAATGCTTAATTAATGAAAAGTAATATACCTGATTAACAGTGATTGCAGTAACCTTTGAACTAACTGGCTCACCGTTCTCACGTCTTAAATAAAAGGGAAAAACCTTTTGAAAGGTATTGTACCTTAATATTCTTGGAACAGAAAGTTTACTAGACGGTTTATGATCAGATGCTTCATTTATAAATACTATTTCTCCGTTTGTACTAGCAGAAAACCATACTGGAATCTTCTTTGTCTTTGGAACAGTAGGAAGTTCAATTGTCTTTTCTTCTAAATTATTTAGAATTGAAGTCCATGCTTGTTGTGGTGTCATTATTATCCCTCATCTATTTATTTTCTTTTTAATAAAAAATTCACTATTTAATTCTTTGTTACTATTAATTTCGCCATCATGCAATAAATCCCTTTCCAATTGAACTGAATCTTGTCAAAAACAAAAGTTGCCAAACGAATGTATAAAAAATTACCACAATAGTATTAATTTTATTAATATAGTAAAATATTAATATATTATCAAAGGAGTGAAACCACATGGAAAAAGGAGCACCGTGTATTTCAAAGGGAAAAATTTTTTTGTCCTTATTATTTGTTCCTGGTGTATATATAGTCTTGCTACTCTCTGCTGTTTTAACAATAGCAATCGGTGGAGGGGTTATTGCAGGTATTTCTTATATTTGCGTAACATATTTGCCTGTTATACCCACTGGCATCCTTTTTTTAATCGGACTGGGAAGTTTTATTGGGGTATTGGGAAGTTTGAAGGCAATTTTATCTACATTTAAAAGAACTAAGAGCTTTGAGCCAGCTATGATCATTACAATGGAGGAACATCCAAAATTAAATGCATTGGTAATAGAACTTGCTAAAAAAATGAACACCAAAATTCCAGACACATTCATATTACATAGCAAATCAAATTTCTTTGTAGCTAATGGAAAAATACAAGTTTTGAATGGAGTGGCCAAAGGAAGAATAATGTCTATTAGTACCCCTTTACTGAGTGTGTTAAGCGTAAATGAATTTCGTTCAGTCATTGCCCATGAATTCGCTCATTTCACAGGAAATGACACTTTATATAGCAAGACGGTTTTACCAATCTATAAAGGAGCACACACTCTTAAACAGGAAATATCCAATGTTGTTAACAATGCGAGTGAAAATTCGGGGTTTGTTTCCATTCCACTGTTTCTTCCGTTATTGCTCGTATCTCTATACCTAAATGCCTTTCAAAAATGGGACATGAAATTATCCCGGAGTAGAGAATATCGTGCCGATTATATTTCTGCATCAATTTGCGGGAAATCTACTTTTACTAACGCTTTAAGGAAAGCCATTGTAATTGGAGATGTTTTCGATTCCACCGTTGACAATGAAATCTTGGATATTCTTCAAAAAGATAAAATCTTTGTTAATTACTTTGCAAAGTTTCGCCAAGAGCTGCCAAAGTTCAAAAGAGAATTACAAGAAACAGAAGCGAACATTTTTTCCCAACAAGAAGAAGTATATAGTTCTCACCCGCCATTTTCAGCTCGTATCGAGTCGTTACCCTTTACTGAAGGGGAATATCAGGAATCCAATTCTAATGCTGCTATCAACCTATTAGAAAACTCGAGCAGCATCGAAGAAGAATTAACAAAAACCTATAGTTATTTTATATGGGATTTTCTTAAGTTGACTTTACCCACAAATTCTTAATAAAAATCATAAAAGAATCGATGAATACTCCAGACAGCTTAGGGGTTGTTGAAATTATTTATCATAAATGTGGGAAAATTCATCTTTTCTTGCGATATACTTCACTTATTATTTCCTTTTTTGGATTCAATGAGATTTTAAATACTATTATGTTACCTTTATCGAAATATATTACTTTGTAAGTAATATTAACTTCAAAGTGTTTTCTACAACTCTAACGCCCTCCCTTGAATAACCTTAAGGTAGTTGTCACCATATTTTTCTTGTAGATCGAGAAGAACAGATATATACATCACAGCAAGAAAATTATCCACTACATCTTCTTTCTTATATCTCACCATGTTACCAATTTTCATTTTGTTTAATCCGTTTAATTCCAGGAACCGATAAAACTCTACCTTATAGTTTAATCCTAGAAGGTCCGTTAAATCCTTTTGGCTGTACAATTGCTCCGGAAACTCTTCAATCGATTGAATGGCAATTGGCTCGTTTTTAAAGTCTTTCCAAACAAAGCTGTTCATTACCTTTTGCATATAATTCT
>CALCRD010000350.1 GCA_937894355.1 uncultured Bacillus sp. | reverse complement strand
ACGTTAGGGTTTGAACTAAAAGCGGTAGGCTTTAACCGCCATGCTGCTGAGTATGCCGGGATGCGAGTTGATCGCAATATTATTCTTTCTATGCTCATATCGGGTGCTCTTGCCGGTCTTGGCGGTGTAGCACTATATACTGGAAATGCTTCGACTATTCAAATTGGAATTTTACCTACCCAAGGCTTTGATGGGATTGCCGTTGCTTTATTAGGTGCGAACTCAGCCATCGGTGTGTTTTTTGCGGCTATTCTTTTTGGTATTTTGTATTCGGGGACAGGTTTTATGAATGCGATGACCGAAATTCCCCCTGAGCTGGCCAATACAATTATTGCCATTATCATTTACTTTGCTGCCACAAGCATCCTTATCGACCGACTAATAAATAAATTTCAAAAACGTCGATCAGATACTTCAGGTATGAATGGAACGGCTGTTAAGAAAGGGGAAGCGTAGGATGTGGACAATCATTGAGCAAATTTTTCCTTATGCGATTATTTTTACTATTCCTCTTCTTATTACAGCTTTGGGCGGTCTTTTTAGTGAAAGAAGCGGGATTGTCAATATCGGATTAGAAGGTTTGATGGTATTCGGTGCATTTGGTTGTGCCCTTTCGATAAATTTACTGCAAGATAAATATCCGCATAGTACATGGGTATTATGGGTAGGTTTATTAATGGCCATGATTGCCGGAATTTTATTTTCGCTATTACATGCATTTGCCAGCATTAACTTAAGTGCTGACCAAGTTATTAGTGGTACAGCGATAAATTTAATTGCTACAGCCTTAACCGTATTCTTGGCAAGAAATATTACCGGAAGTGGAAATATCCGTATCACTACTGGATTTTCTCCAAGTGATATCCCTGTTTTATCTTCAATTCCGGTTATTGGAGATTTATTCTTTACCAAGACATATCCAACAACATGGTTTATATTAGCGATTCTAATCATAAGTTCATTTGTCCTTTATAGGTCAAAGTTTGGACTTCGTTTAAGATCTTGTGGTGAGTTTCCGCAGGCTGCTGAAGCAGCAGGAATTAGCGTGAGAAAAATGCGTTATAGTGGTGTGTTAATATCAGGAGCTTTTTCTGGTTTAGGAGGCGCAATCATCATTGTTACCTATGCTGGGGAATTTACAGGAACGGTGGCTGGTCTAGGATTTTTAGCACTGGCTTCGCTGATCTTCGGTCAATGGAGACCCTATGGAGTACTTGGGGCAACTCTTTTCTTTGGATTTGCCAGTACGATTGCCAATGTATCCCAAGTTATACCTGAATTAGCTGTTTTTCCACCAATTATTTTGAAAATATTCCCGTACGTCGTGACTCTAATTGCTTTAGTTATCTTTTCTAAATCATCACAAGCACCTAAAGCAGCAGGTGAAACGTTTGATTCAGGAAAACGATAAGATCAATTCAAAATCATTATGCCCCCCCGTTTAAATACTGGGGGATTTTTTTTGCTCTGTTAATGATAAATGTTGATTTTGAACACAGTGTTGATTGGAGCGGAAGGCACGTAGACTCCTGCGGGAGCACGAGCCGAGTGAGACTCCGAAGGGAGGAACGACCAGGAGGCTCACGGGTGAGCCCGCGAACCGCTCGTGCCTGTAGCGGAAATCAACATACCAATTTACATAGCCTTTTTTTAGAAAAATGTTCTAAGCTACAAGTCTAAAACTTGAATATCCATCTTTTCTAACGGTATAGTAGGAATTAAGTGATAAATATGGAATTTTCACTCTGTTTTATGCTTGAATAAATAATTATTGGGAAAAATAACAGAACATGCGTATTCTAAACATAAGTTTAAATATGCTGGCAAGTAAGGAGGATGGAAATGGCTGTACTTACAGAAACAATAAAAGAAATGAAGGGGTATAAGCTTCATATCGTCAAAACGGATAAATACAAAACCAATACGTTAGTTTGGAAAATGAAAACACCACTTAATAAGGATGAAGTTACTCTTAGAGCTTTATTACCTTATGTCCTACAGAGTAATTCAAAAAAATTCCCTTCCACGACCGTACTACGTTCCTATTTAGATGATTTATATGGTGCCTCCCTTTTTGTAGATGTAGCTAAAAAAGGTGAATATCATGTAATTAGCTTTTCATTGGAAATAGCTAACGAAAAATTTCTATCTGATCCAACACCGTTGTTAAGGAAAGGAATCGAATTTTTTTCGGAAATATTAACGAATCCTAATGTCGTGAATTCTTCATTTGAAAAAACGACTGTCGAAAGCGAAAAAAGAACGTTAAAACAAAGGATACAATCACTTTACGATGATAAAATGCGTTATTCAAGCTACAGATTAGTCCAAGAGATGTGCAAAGAAGAGCCATATGCTATATATGTTCATGGTCAAATGGAGAATATTGATGGGATTACTCCTGAAAGTCTTTACCAATATTATCAACAGGCATTTTCCCAAGATGAAATGGATTTTTATGTGATAGGTGATGTTCAGGAAGAAGCGGTTCAATCTATCGCTGACGAACTCATCCACTTCCCTACTCGTTCGCCTAAAAGAACTGAGGCAAACAGAGCTGCAAAAGTAAATCAGGGAAATGTAGTGAAAGAAGTTCAGGATGTAAAGCAAGGGAAACTAAATATTGGGTTTCGAACCCATGTTATATATGGGGATCCAGATTATTTTGCACTACAGGTGTTTAATGGTATTTATGGCGGTTTCTCGCATTCTAAGCTCTTCATCAATGTACGAGAAAAGGCTAGCTTAGCTTATTATGCTGCCAGCAGGCTTGAAAGTCATAAAGGTCTAATGATGGTAATGTCGGGAATCGATAATAAAAACTATAATCAAGCTGTTTCCATCATAAAAGAGCAAATGCAAGCCATGAAAAATGGTGATTTCACTGATTCGGAGCTGGAACAAACGAAAGCAGTAATCAGAAATCAATTACTTGAAACCATTGATACTTCTAGGGGAATGGTTGAAATACTCTACCATAATGTCGTTTCTAACAGCAATATTTCGCTAGCAGAGTGGATGGAGCAAATGGAGCAAACGAATCGAGAACAGATTGTGAAAGTAGCGGAAAAGATCGAGTTAGACACGATTTATTTTCTGACAGGAACGGAGGTGGCTGAATAATGAATAAAATTACCTTTGATCAGCTTCAAGAAGAATTGTATTACCAAAAGATGGATAATGGCTTACAGGTCTATATTTTACCTAAAAAGGGTTTCAATAAAACCTATGCAACCTTCACGACAAAATATGGTTCCATTGATAATCACTTCCTTCCGTTGGAAAAAACAGACTATGTAAAGGTTCCTGATGGAATTGCCCATTTCCTTGAACATAAGCTGTTTGAAAAAGAGGATGGCGATGTTTTTCAACAATTTAGCCGCCAAGGAGCATCGGCAAATGCCTTTACATCCTTTACCCGGACTGCTTACCTTTTTTCCAGCACAGCTGATGTGGAACAAAATCTGGAAACCCTAATCGATTTTGTTCAAGATCCTTATTTTACTGAAAAAACAGTAGAAAAGGAAAAAGGGATTATTGGCCAGGAAATTACCATGTATGAAGACAATCCTGATTGGCGGCTTTATTTTGGGTTGATTGAAAACATGTATCATCACCATCCAGTAAAAATTGATATTGCCGGAACGATTGATTCCATTGCTCCGATAACGAAGGATATGTTGTATGAATGTTACCATACCTTCTACCACCCAAGTAATATGTTATTGTTTATTGTTGGTCCGGTGAATCCAGAGGATATTATGAAGCAAATAACCGATAATCAAGCCAAGAAGGATTATAAAGCGCAGCCGGAAATCCAACGAAAAATAGATACTGAGCCGGTATCCGTTGCAAAGAAAAGTAAAGTTTTACAAATGAATGTTCAAACATCCAAATGCTTAGTCGGTATTAAAGCACTGAATACTGGGTTGACTGGTGAAGCAATGCAAAAACATGAATTAACTGTTAATGTTCTGCTTGATCTTTTATTCAGTAAAAGTACCGAGAATTATAATCAATTGTATAGCCAAGGTTTAATCGATGAAACTTTTTCTTTTGATTACACTTTGGAAAATGGCTTTGGGTTTGCCATGGTCGGTGGAGATACGAGTGACCCAGAAAGGCTCTCTCAAACGATCACCTCAATGTTTTTTGATGCTAAAAGTGGAACAACCTTAACTGAGGAAGCATTAAATCGTTCGAAAAAGAAAAAAATCGGTTCATTTCTAAGAGCTGTTAATTCACCTGAATATATCGCAAATCAATTTACGAGATATGCCTTTAATGATATGGATTTATTCGCAGTTGTACCGATTCTGGAACAAATTACGCTTTCCGATGTTAAGCAAGCGGCAACTGAATTAATTGCCGAGAATCGTTTTACCGTCTGCAAAGTTTTGCCTAAGTCGAATTAAGTGAAGAGCGTCGAGTAATCGGCGCTTTTTCCTGTACAGAGAAATGTTGATCTGTTATTGGAGGAGACCATTATTATGAAAAAATTTGTGCTGATTACTGGAGCCAGCGGGGGAATTGGTTCTGCGATTGCTATAAAGCTGGCTGAGGAGGGGTATTCACTATATCTTCACTATCATCAAAATGAAGCGGCCATTCACGACCTCCTTGATCGCTTAAGCAATTTTTCAGGAGAATACATACCGATTCAAGCCAATTTGCAAGAGCCAAAAGGGTATAAAAAAATCATAGCTAATATCTTTACGATTGATGCCATCATTCATTGTAGTGGCACAAGTCATTATGGTTTACTGATTGATCTCGAAGAAGAAGTATTGGATCAGCTGTTAACCTTACATGTGAAAGCGCCCTTGCTGTTAACGAAAGAACTTCTTCCAAAAATGCTTTCCAAACGAAAGGGCAACATCATTATTATTTCTTCGATATGGGGACAAACTGGGGCAGCCTGTGAGGTCGCTTATTCAGCCGTTAAGGGCGCGCAAATTGCCTTTGTTAAAGCATTAAGTAAGGAAACTGCATTAAATGGCATCCGGGTGAATGCGGTGGCGCCTGGGGCGATTGAAACGCAAATGTTGGACCAATTTTCCAAGGATGAACTGGAAGAGGTTAAAGCGGAAATTCCGGTAGGAAGATTGGGTAGTCCTGAAAACATTGCTGACGGTGTTAGTTTTTTGCTTTCAGAAAAATCGGCCTATATGACTGGACAAGTCTTAGCAATTAATGGTGGTTGGTATAACTAGACTTCGATAAAATGGACCTTTTTGAAAAAAAGTAATTTATCGTGCATATTTTTGTTGAAGAATTAGCAAAATAACTATGATTACTTTACAAGGAGGTTTTAGAATGTCTGTAATAGATAATTGGTCACAGTGGAAAGATTTCTTAGGTGATAGGTTAAATCAAGCCCAAAACACTGGAATGGATCAAGGAGTTGTAAATGATTTAGCTTATCAAATTGGTGATTATCTTGCGAATCAGGTAGAGCCAAAAAACGATCAAGAAAAAGTTCTTTCTGATTTATGGTCAGTGGCATCTCAAGAGGAGCAACATGCTATAGCTAATATCATGGTAAAGCTCGTTTCAAATAATGGATCATCACGCTAAGTAATGTCTTAAAAAAGAGAGGATTTCCTCTCTTTTTTTATAGCCAAAAAGAAAAATGTCAAAAATTGTCGTTTTTTTTAAAATGCTAGTTGTAGTAGTGATTCTTATGTTTTTCTCAATAATAAGTTCTAGAAATGTCGAATAATCCTTGTTGGCAATCAAAAAAAATCGCTTTAGACTAAAATTTTAGTCGAATTTTGGTTTTTCCTTTCATCTTCTAATAAAATCATATATTATAGAAACTAGATAAAAATCAGGGGATTTCTCTTGACTTTTCTGGGAGGGGTTTAGTGAAAAAAAAAGAATGGTATTTGGAATATGAAATTAAAAAAAATCGTCCCGGACTATTGGGGGATATCTCCTCTTTGCTAGGAATGTTATCGATTAATATTGTGACCATTAACGGCATTGATGAAGGTCGGCGCGGACTATTAATTAAAGCGAAGGATAATGAGCAAATCCAACGTTTAGAATCGATATTAAATACAATGGATACAATTAAGTTAATTAAACTTAGAGAACCAAAGCTACGCGACAGGATGGCCGTGCGCCATGGTCGATACATACAAAGGGATGCGGATGACAAAAAAACATTTCGATTTGTTCGGGATGAACTTGGCCTGTTAGTTGATTTTATGGCAGAATTATTTAAACTAGAAGGACACAAGTTAATTGGAATTCGCGGAATGCCTCGGGTGGGGAAAACAGAGTCAGTGGTTGCAGCAAGTGTATGTGCAAGTAAACGTTGGCTATTTGTTTCTTCTACACTATTGAAACAGACAATTCGTAATCAGTTGATTGAGGACGAATATAATGAAAACAATTTGTTTATAATCGATGGAATTGTCTCAACAAGACGGGCAAATGAACGACATTGGCAGTTGGTTAGAGAAATTATGCGTATGCCAACCGTTAAAGTGGTTGAACATCCAGATGTATTTATTCAAAATACGGAATTTACATTGGATGACTTTGACTATATTATCGAACTTAGAAATGATGCTGATGAAGAAATTACATATGATATTGTCGAAAAAAACAATTTGTTCTCCTCATCTGAATTCGGAGAATTTGATTTTTAAAAAATGGTGGTGTTTTCGTTGACTGAGTTAGGAAATAAATTAAAGGAAGCTCGGGAAGCAAAAGGGCTAAGTTTAGACGATTTGCAATCCATAACCAAAATTCAAAAAAGATATTTGAAAGGCATTGAGGACGGAAACTACTCAATGATGCCTGGTAAATTTTATGTCCGAGCATTTATCAAGCAATATGCCGAGGCCGTAGATCTGGAAATGGAAGAATTATCTTCCTATTATAAAGAGGAAATTCCTTCGGTCCTTGAGGAACAACCAGATCACTTATCTCGTGTGCAAACAAACAAACCGATTTCTACAGGAAATTCAAAATTGATGGAGTTTTTTCCAAAACTTCTTATCGGAGTTTTTATCATTGGAGCATGTGTACTTTTATACTACTTTTTCTTACAGAAGGAACCTACGGACAATACCCAACAACAGGCTCCAGATGATAATCAAATTGTTAATATAGAAGAATCAGATGATTTAAACAAAGAATCTGAAAAAGAAGTACAAGAAAAAGAAAAGAAATCAGAAGATAAGAAAAAAGGCGAAGGCGACTCTAAATCCGATAAAGAAAAAGAAGCCGAGAAGCCAGAAGATAAGGTAACACAGGAAATTGCTGTTGTTTCCGCACAAGGCAGAAAAACAACATTCGAATTGAAAAATACTGATAAATTTGAATTGAAGGTCGTTACAACTGGTACTTCGTGGATTAGTGTTAAAAACGGAAAAGGTTCTACTTTCTATTCAGATACGCTAAGAATGGGTACTAATGAAAGTCAAACCTTTGATTTTTCTAAAGAAACCGAAGCGATTATCATTGTAGGGAAATCAACTGAAACACAAATATTTGTGAATGGTCAAAAAGTTGAATTTGCCGTACCACCAACAGACCAAGTTCGTCAGGATATTACGATTCGCTATGTACTACCGAGTGAATAGTCATCAAACGATGACTATTTTCGCTTTACGTATTTGAAAGTCTTAGGAGTGTAAAAAAATGAATTTACCTAATAAAATAACTGTTTCAAGAATTTTTATGATACCAATCTTCCTTATTATCATGTTAGTCGATTTTAACTGGGGCGAAATAACACTGTTAGGTGCTGAACTCCCTGTTACACATCTTGTTGGGGCGCTTATTTTTATCATAGCAGCCTCAACAGATTGGGTAGATGGTTATTATGCCAGAAAACACAATTTAGTAACCAATCTAGGGAAATTTCTTGATCCCCTAGCTGACAAACTGTTAGTCTCAGCAGCGTTAATTGTGCTAGTAGAGATGGGAGCAGCTCCATCATGGATTGTCATCATTATCATTAGCCGTGAATTTGCTGTTACTGGACTGCGCTTAATACTTGCTGGTACAGGAGAAGTAGTAGCTGCCAATATGCTTGGGAAAGTCAAAACTTGGGCACAGATTGTGGCTATATCTGCACTTTTATTACACAATATTATTTTCGAAATGATTAATATCCGCTTTGATTTAATCGCGCTATGGGTTGCATTGATTTTTACTATTTGGTCAGGCTGGGATTATTTTGCCAAAAACAAGCATGCCTTCACTGAATCGAATTAATTAGTCATACATAGGGGGTAAACAATGAACGCAGAGATTATCGCTGTAGGTACAGAGCTTTTACTAGGGCAAATTGTGAATACAAATGCTCAGTTTCTGTCAAAACAATTGGCTGATATTGGAATTAATGTCTTTTTTCATACGGTTGTTGGTGATAATTCTGAACGACTGAAAGCAGCGATAGAAATTGCTGAGAGTCGTTCTGATTTGCTTATTTTTACCGGCGGGCTTGGACCTACAAAGGACGATTTAACAAAAGAGACGATTGCCTCCCATTTAGGAAAAAAGCTAGTATTCGATGATACGGCACTTCAATCTATTGAAGATTACTTTTTAAAAACGAACCGTAAAATGACCGAGAATAATCGCAAACAAGCGTTAGTCTTCGAAGGTTCTGATGTATTGCCAAATGACCATGGCATGGCACCAGGGATGGTTTTAGTCGAGAACAAACGTATCTATATGCTTTTGCCAGGACCACCTAGTGAAATGGAACCAATGGTTGTTCATTATGGTTTGCATTATTTATTAACAAAAATTTCAGAGCATGAAAAAATTGTTTCCAGGGTTTTGCGGTTTTTCGGTATTGGTGAGGCCGCACTCGAAACTGAAATAGACGATTTAATTGATCAACAATCCAATCCAACCATTGCACCGTTAGCTTCTGAGGGTGAAGTGACGTTGCGATTAACAGCCAAGCATGCATCTGTATCAGAAGCTGATAGATTGCTAGATGAAACAGAAGAACTTATTTGTGCCAGGGTTGGAGAATATTTGTACGGCTACGATGATTCATCTCTTCTCGAAGAAATGATGAAGCTCCTCAAACAGCATCACTTGACAATCGCAGCAGCGGAAAGCTTGACGGGTGGAATGTTTCAAGAACAACTAACGTCTATTGCCGGTGCGAGTCAGATTGTAAAAGGTGGGGTTGTTTGCTACACCAATGAGGTGAAAGCGAACATTCTTCATGTAAAAAAAGAAACGATTGCCAATGACGGAGTTGTTAGCGAACGTTGTGCAGCAGAATTAGCAGAAAATGTTGCACAGCTATTAGATGCGAAAATAGGCATCAGTTTTACTGGGGTTGCAGGCCCAGATGAGCAGGAGGGAAAACCAGTGGGAACCGTTTATATTGGTACCTACCTTCACTCTCAACCTATTAAGGTAGAAAAGTTAAAACTGGCTGGCAACAGAGATTCAATCCGTAAACGGGCAGTAAAATATGGTTTGTACTTACTGATAAAAAGAGTAAAAGAAACAGAGAATGGGATTTAGCATTCTCTGTTTCTTTTGTTAGTTTATGGTAACTTAACTTGTCGAGGTTACCCTCGGCCACGCCTACGCCATCTTAATACTTTAGAAAGTCGGACATTCTCGTGGGAAGTCGGACATATGTCTGGGAAGTCGGACATAAGTCATGGGAAGTCGGACATAAGTCATGTGAAGTCGGACATAAGTCGCGGAAAGTCGGACATAAGTCGCGGAAAGTCGGACATAAGTCATGGAAAGTCGGACATAAGTCATGGAAAGTCGGACATATGTCGCGGAAAGTCGGACATATGTCGCGGAAAGTCGGACATAAGTCATGGAAAGTCGGACATAAGTCGCGGAAAGTCGGACATA
>CALCRD010000349.1 GCA_937894355.1 uncultured Bacillus sp. | reverse complement strand
TAGAAACCCCCACTTCAAATTTTCGCTAGAAAATTAAGTGGTGGGAGTATTCATAAAGTGCTCTAGGATATTAGTGGTGAAATTGGAGAAAGGGAAATGCTAAGGTTGCTCCAGGATCCCACCCGAAATAAACAAACACAAAAAAAGTCAGGCGTATTTCAGAAATATCCGAAACACACCTGACTTCTATTCATTAATAATCAGGAAAACTTGAGGGTCACATTATTAATATCCCTTCCAAAATCGTTCAGATGTTGCGGGCGACGTGAAATCCTGTGTGTACGGCTGTGAGGATTTTATCAGGATATACGGCATCGCCTATTTTTTCTATATCAATTTTTTCCTGCAATTGATCGTATAGCTCATCATTCGGAACTAGTCCTGCTGCAATGATGATGGTGTCTGCAACCACTGATTTTTGAACTTCATCTTGAATGTATTCAACTGCTGTATCCGCGATATTAGTTACTCTTGCTTTGGACACAATAGCAATCTCCCTATCTGTTACCAACTGGCGAAGGGCTTGGTCATTGTTTTTACAATGGTCGGCCATTACAAGGATATCATCGAGCATTTCGATAATTGTAACGTTTTCTGCTTTTTCTGCGCAATGAGCCGCCACTTCGCAGCCAACAAGACCACCACCGATGACCACTACATTTTTTCCATACTTCTTTCTATTGGTTAAAATATCATTTGCCATTGCCACTTTGTCATTATCGTTGATGCCATTGATTGATGGAACAACAGCACGAGCCCCTGCGGCAAGAATTACTTTGTCATAGTTTCCAACAACAATGTTTTCAGGTGTAGCTTCTTTCATCAGTTTAACTTTTACACCACTGCGGTATACTTTCCCAACTAGATAATCTACAAAATTGGCAACATCTTTCTTAAAACTTGGTCCACCTGCTGCAAGCAATGCCCCGCCTAATTGGTTAGATTTTTCCCAAAGTTCTACATCAAGACCTCTTTCGTCTGCGACGATGGCTGCTTCCATTCCACCAGGCCCAGCACCAACAACAAGTACCCGCTTTCTTTCTTTTGATGGCGTTACTGGGTAGTAGTCTTCATTGAAATTCAGCGGATTCACAGAACAATGCATGAGTTTGCCGCTGAACCCGGCATTAAGGCATTCATTGCAGCCGATACACGGGATAATGTCATACGTTTCCCCACGTTTTACTTTGTTCACCCATTGAGGGTCTGCCAAAGATTGGTGCCCTAGTCCGATGAAGTCAGCTTTTCCTTCTTGCAGGCTTTGTTCTGCTAGACCAGGATCCCCCAGCTTTCCTTGGGACATCACCGGAATATTAACATGTTTCCTTACTTCTGCAGCAATATCGATTTGAGTCGGCGCCTCTTGATAAACGGTATTAATTGCTTTGTACCATGCCTCATAGCAACCAACATCTATATGAAGGGCATCAACGCCTGCTGCCTCAAGCATTTTAGCCATTTCAATTCCTTCAGGTAGCTCACGTCCTCCTTCTACCCCATGATATGGAGTGAATTTTACGATAATCGGGAAATCGTCACCACAGTTTTTCTTCATTTCTGCTATCAATTCCAGGGTGAACCTCATTCTCCCATGCAAATCCCCGCCGTATTCATCCTTTCGATTATTCCACAAGGACGATTGAAATTGGTCAATTAAGTAGCCACCATAAGCATGTAGCTCTACCGCATCTGCACCTGCCGCTTTCGCTTTAGCGGCACCTGCACCCATTTGTTGGACAATATCTTGAATTTGTTCGATAGAATAGGCTTTACAGGTTACATCAGGGAACCAGAAACATTGGACTTCGCTTACCGAATATGGCGTGCCTCCCCTTGTAGGCAATTGCATTCTCCCAAGACCTGGAGTCAGTTGAACACAAATTTTTGCCCCATTATAATGGATCCGACGTGCTAAAAAATTCAATTGTTCGAAAGAACGGTGCGTTTGCAAGATATTAGCTGCTTTAGCTTCGTAATCAAGCGACACCTGATTCGCACCGGTAATAATTAAGCCTGTGCCACCTTTTGCTCTTTCTTCAAAATATCGTATTGTCCGATCAGGATACGAACCATCAGGCTCCGACGGTGTACCCATTGGAGCCATAAAAACACGATTTCTCAATTCCATTTTTCCAATGTAACCCTTTTCCAACAGTCTCATTTGTAATCTTCACCCTTCTATTTGTGAACAATTGAGCATGTTATGGCATTTTAATCTTTTGTGCTCGTTTATCCACCTAAATTTAGTTAAACAATTAAACTAACACAATTAAATTTTATACCGAAATAATGGTTACATCTACCAATAACAGAAACCTTCACATAAAATCCTTAACCACTTAAGAGATGAAATTAAAGTAAATAAAGTAGTATATCCAGATGAAAATATTCAACAAACACCCTTGCGATAAAAAAGTTTAAAAACCGTAACATTTGT
>CALCRD010000348.1 GCA_937894355.1 uncultured Bacillus sp. | reverse complement strand
GCCCTCATGATCCTGCCGATTTGCTTAGATCTTATATTTTGATGCACCTGACAGGAACCTTCTCAGTGACCAAATGGGTTACTGCATTACGCCGAGTTCCCTTACTTATTTGCCGTCTTAAGTGGCTTCCTTCCAGGTAAAACGCCTGGTATCGTAACTTTCCATGACTTTTTTAACCGTCTTTGGTTAACTGATGATCCTAATTTTAGGGGTAAACTTAAACGCAAACCCAAAAAAGTTGAGAAAGGAAAATACAAAGGCGATAAGGCGCCTACAACTTCTCCTGGTAAAGTGGCGAAGGTGGTTAAAGCCCTTGATCACGCTCCTACCCTTCAAAAGGTGTTCCCTTTTGACCGCATTTTCACTTTGTTTAAAGAACTTTTTGTTTTGCATTCTGCTAGCCTTGGTATCTTGGGCGATGTTAATTCGCTTTGCCTGGCTGGTGATGGTACCCCGGTACGAACTGGTGCTTATCCTCGTAATAAAAGAATCTGTGACTGCAAACAAAAGGACATTCTTCATTGTGATTGCTTACGAATCTATTCTCAACCTGATTGCAATTCTGGCTGGGATAGTTACCGTCAAGCTTATTTTAATGGTTACCATTTCTACTCTTTTTCTACTACTGCCAGAAAGTATGATCTGCCCATATATTGTCGTTTACATCCGGTTTCCCGCCATGATTCTATATCCATGCTTCTAACTGCCGAGGAGTTTCGCTTTCGCTATCCTGAATGGTCTTGGAGCAAAGTTTTGCTTGATTCTGCTCACGATGCTATACTCATATATCGATTCTTTCATAAACGCAAGGTTATTCCATTGATTGATCTGAATAAACGCAATCTTGGTAAAACTACCTTTAAGAACGATGTTTCGCTCTCTGATTCTGGTGTCCCGATTTGTAAAAAGGGGTCGGAGATGAGGGATTGTGGCTATGATTATTCTCGCTGCCGCCGTAAATACCGTTGTCCTCTCGTTAAAAAGGGCATCGTTACCTGCGATTCGCCTTGCTCTCCTTCTCCTTATGGTCGGCGTATTACACCTATACCGAGCATAATCCTCGCTTGTTTCCACTCATTGCCCGCAATAGCAATGAGTGGAAGAACTTCTACAAACGTAGGACTTGTTCTGAACGTTCTAACAAGCGAGAGAAAATTAACTATATGCTTGAAGCTGCCCGACATCGTTCTAGTAAAATGTGGACTGCCCACATTTTTACTACCATGATGTGCTTGCATCTGGATGCCTGGTTTAAAGAGAATAAAGATCTTAACCTGAAACACTCTCTCTTGGCAGCTTAAAAGCCCCTATTTTCAAAGATCTTCTTTTGTTGCGTCCTCTGTTTTACGACCTTTTTGCAACTCCTGCTTTGCTATGCCCTTTTTTATCAGTTGTTCCTTAACAAGCTCCCTTTATGATCATTTTCCATGGTTATTAATGTTCTTTACACCTTTATTGCCTTTCCTCTGCCTCTAATTCCGAGAGTCTATTCACTTACAGCATTCTTGTTTTTGGCTTGTGCCTAATGTTGGGGCACGTGATTTGAAAATTTCAATTATTTCTGGTATCGCGTCATGTCCTGATTGACTGGATACAATTCCATTTCGAGCTCGCACTAAATCGCTTACTTCCTTTAATACTCCGCCGGGGCTGCTAGGAACCCCTACGGCTTGCAGCCAATCTAAATCATTAAGGTCGTTGCCTATTCCGTAACAACACTGCAGATCATCTGCCAATAATTGTTTCAGAGCTTGGAGTTTGCCAATTCCCTTTTCGATGAAAAACGTCTTACTTCCATCAGGCAAAAGATAATATTTTTTCCCCAGGACTGATTTGGCTTGCAATATTTCATCAGGCTGAGGTTTAAGCAGTGCTAAACATGTAGAAAATTCTTTAATATTAGATGGCAGATCTCTTTTTAGCGGCCTAATGTCTTCCTGCCACGCAGGACTGGTAAGAAGCTTTTGCTTGGAGGAGATAATAACCCCGCCGTTTTCCGCTACAATTCCGCTTATCTTGATTCCTAGGAGTTTCATTATTTTCCCTATTATTATCGCCGACTTACTACTGCGTCCGGTTGCAATAATCACCTCGCATCCGTGCAGGGCGTCTACGGTTTCACTGGCTAGAAAGGCTGGCCGGCGACGACCTTCAATAGCAATTGCTCCGGGTCGCTTTTCAGCAAATAAAACGGTTCCGTCGAGGTCCAGGATAAGTTTCATCTCAGACGCACTGCAGCTAGACAATTAAAATCACTCCTTATTCCCGGGACATATTTAACCGGTATTTTTCTATGATCAGCAAGATAAGTTACAGTTGGGATTAAAGCTTCTGCCTCTTCAATTGTAGTCCCCACGACGAGTTCCTGCGGGTTTCGGTTTACTAATGAGCGAACTACTTCGTTAATATTTACTTTCCAATTCGAGGGGTCAGTCTGGTTGAGTTCTGAAAGAAAAGCTAACAGCTCCTTTGTATTTTGTCCTTTACCGTATTCGTCAGCTAAGATAGGCGAACAATCGCAAGCTTTATCCCATGCCGAAATTAACGATTCATTTCGAAATACATCCGGGTATTCATAAGCCCTCCATACCTGAAGAGGATCTTGAATATATGCCCTGGAAAAGCCCAGGGTTTCAGTAGCTGTAAAATGCGCTGATTCGATTAGGCTGTCAATATCCGTTCCCCACAGGTCTCCATGATGCCCGGGGTCAACCAGTGTTGCTAAGATTGAATCAGGAACACACTTTTTTAGTTCTCGAGCTACGACTCCACGACCAGTCCAGCCGTCAATGAAAACTGGTATACGATCGGGATAATCTTGCTTGATTAATTCCAATGCAGCTTGATCAATACCTGCTTCATGAAACAGCCCGGCGGCAACTGTGGGTACTTGATACCCCCTCAGTTCAAGACGTTTGGCCAGTCCAGTCGCAACATATAATCCAGCCCTTAAAATAGCTACTAACAGTAATCGTTCCGGTTCAACCAGCTCGACAATTTTATCTGTCAGGGTTTCGTGCAGGCCTGTTATATAATCCCCGCGGGATTCCAGTGATTTTATTATTAGTCCGTTAAGCACCGGGTCCGGCTCTAGTTCCGGACTGGGTTTTGTCCAGCGTTGCCATCCCCTGAGTTGTCCGGAAAAACACTCTTCTCCTCTAAATACGTTTTCTTTATATGGATTTACCAGTCGGGTTTTTTCCAGATAAACCTTAATGTTCGGAATAAAACATTTTAATTGTGCTATCATAATGATCCGTCCATTTCTGGACCCATGACATAAACCTGTGATTCTTGGTCAAGCAGCCGCGATTTTAACATGTAAACCTGGTCTTTTTGCGCTGGTTGGTCGTACACAATAAGATATACCCCCCCCTTATCGGGCGGATAGTAAAGATGTAATGGTTGGAATCCAGGGAAAACCCATCCGGGCAATTCCCAAGGACTAATGGTCAGTTGTCTGAATGTGGACACGCGTCCATGGGCTGTTAGGAAATAGCTAATTTCAAATGCCATATCAATAGCTTCTGATACGCCTATAATGCAAACATTAGCAGGAAGGATATCTAACAGCGGTTCCCATAATGCTTGCCTAACTTCTGGGCCGGAAAACAACTTGGTCCTTCCCCTGCCGATTTCCAGGTTGCTATTAAAGGGTTGAAGGTTATTTGGTGCTTTCAATGTAGATTTTGGAGCCAGAGGATCTATTTCTCCGTTACTCCCTCGATAAAGACTTGCGAAAGACACCTTTACTCCCAGCTCGGAAATAATGCTTTCAAGTTCTTTAATCCGATAGTCTTGACAAAGCATTTTTAGACTTACTACCCGCAAGTTAACTAAATTCGGCATTTCGTCTAAAAGGGTTTGAATTAGATTTAGTATGGTATTTCCCGAAGTTATCTCATCTTCCATAATGCATACTTCACTTGCATCTTTGATGAGATCTAATTTCAAATATTGAACTGGGGCGTGAGAATGAGGTTCACTAAATGCCACCATGCCAGTACTAGCATACCGTGAAGAAAATATGAAAGAACTGTGTGTGATAAATTCGCTTACCATCCGCCCCAAAAGAATGGATGATTCGCTTAAGCCAATGATTGGCCCTCTGCCAAACTCAATACCTCCCTGGATCATATCTTTAACAAGTTTAATCGCCTCTTGGGGAAATACAGGGCCTATCTTCCCAAGGTCATTATGAACCATGGCGTATTGGCGCTTGGGATTGTTTTGTCTAGACACCATGGAAAAACCGTCTATAATATCCATTTCATGAATTTTAGTATTCATTTCTACATTTCCCTTTCCTATACAATGCTTTACAGCCAATACGTCATAGTTCAGTCGAAATTGCTCTGCATTTTATAATTAATCTAGGTGGCCCATAAGACCACCTAGATTAATTAAATGTCCTGGGTTGTTATGCTCTAACCTATATTTACTCCGAAGTTTTTCCCTAATGCGGATAAGCCGCCTTGGAAACCGCTGCCAATAGCGCTGAATTTCCACTCTGCCCCGTTGCGATACAATTCTCCGACAACCACGGCGGTTTCAATTGAGAAATCTTCGCCTAGATCATAGCGGATAAGCTCTTCGCCGGTGGCTTCGTTAACCACGCGGATAAAAGCGTTAGAAACCTGACCGAAGTTTTGTGCCCTACTTTCAGCTTCGTGAATTGTTACGGTGAAATCTACTTTCTGAACCTCGGCCGGGATCAACGCCAGGTCAATGTTCATCTGTTCGTCATCACCGTCTCCGGCACCAGTCAGATTGTCGCCTGAATGTTTTACTGCCCCCGATACATGCTGGAGGTTATTGAAGAATACAAAATCCGCATCGCTGCCTACTTTACCGCTTTCTCCCAAAAGAAAAGCCGCTGTATCCAGATCGAAATCTTTACCGCCATCATATTTGTTTGTGTCCCAGCCTAGCCCTACTATTAACTTAGTGAGCCCCGGATTGGTCTTGGTTAAATCAACTTTTTGGCCTTTTTGCAAACTAATCAATTTGTTTTTCCTCCTCTATGTTTAATTTTAGTTATAGCGAACAGCTATCTCACTTATTGAAGCATCGTTGGTCCCCTCGCCAATAGCGCTGAATTTCCATTCACCCTGATGCCGGTAAACCTCGCCTACGATTAAGGCTGTTTTTCCAGCATATTCATCGGAAAGGCTATAACGAATTACTTCCTGATTATTACCTGAATTTACAACGCGAATGAAGGCGTTTTTCACCATGCCAAAGTCCTGTTTCCGTGATTTACAATCATAGATGTTAACCACGAAGACTAGGCGGGCAATTTCTTCCGGGATGTTCTTCAAGTCTAATTTGATTTGTTCGTCATCCCCGTCGCCATCACCAGTAAGGTTATCCCCCATGTGATGGACACTATCGTTTCTGTTCTTTAAGTTCGAATAACAAACAATATTGTTCTTACTTGCAAGTTTGCCGGCAACATCGAGCATGATAACTGAAGCATCACAGTCAATTTGGGGCTTTGAGCCCCCAAAGAGACCGCCTCCTTGTTTGACAGGGTCCCATCCCAGGCCGACTACTATTTTTGCAAGAGCACTTCCTTTGGTTAGATCCACTTTTTGGCCTTTTTGTAAATTAATTATTATAATTTCTCCTTCCGTTATTAATTACTGCATTTCCTTCTCTGGATGCTCAGGACTTTTTATTTACGTCCAGCTACCCACTTCATTCCCCAATTATGGGCTTTATCCATGTATTCGTGTCCGGCATAGTACTCTACTAGCCTTTTGACTTTAAACGTGCCTGCTTCATTACTGATCATTGCTAATGCACACATAATTTTATTGCTGCCGGGCTCATCAATGTTTATGATGATATCGGGTCCGGTTCCCTGTTTTATGGTTATTATCCCTTTAGCTTGATCCCAACTTGGCGCTCCATCGTAGATAAACGCATAAACCAATATCCGGCTTATCTGGTCAATTTGCGCTCCATTTATAAAAAGGTTTTCCCCATCGGTAGAGCTTCCAGTTCGATCATCCTTGTCTAAGTTTACAAAAGGAGCATTATTAAAACTTCCAAAAGCATTGCCCAGGGCTTGTACTGCCCCCTTGCGTCCGTCTTTCAGTTCAAAGAGACATCCTAAGTCCAGATCTATGCCCCCTGATTTCTTTATGCCTCCGAATAATCCTTTTTTAACTACTTTGCCAACCTCTTGATCCCAGTTCAAATTGACCATCAGCTTGCTGGCCCCTTTAGTCAAATTGACTGTACTTGACGATTTGCTGAGATTAACTTTAGATACTGGGCCGCCACTTTGTTTTGACGCCTTGCTTACATCTAATGCCATTTGCGCTTCCTTCCTTTCCGGTTCTTAATTAAGAAAAGAGAGACATCTATATGGAAATCCCGAAGTGGGCACAGAGTGCTTTCAACCCTCCGCTGAATCCGCTTCCGATGGCATTAAACTTCCATTCCCCGCTATTTCTATATAGCTCCCCTACAACTACGGCTGTTTCTATTGAAAAATCTTCCCCTAGATCATATTTTAAGAGCTCTTGGTTGTTGATGTTGTCTACGATTCTAATGAAGGCATTAGATACCTGCCCGAAATTTTGGCTTCTTTCCTGAGCTTCATGAATCGTTACCGTAAATGCTATTTTTTCGACAGCTGCTGGTATTTTGGCAAGTTCAATCAAAATCTGTTCGTCGTCACCATCTCCATCCCCAGTAAGGTTGTCTCCCATATGCAGCACAGAGCCAGAGCTATGCTTGAGGTTGTTGTAAAACACAAAGTCCGCATCACTAATGACCTTTCCATTCGCCCCAGTTAAAAAGGCAGCTGCGTCAAGATCGAAGTCTTTGCCATCGAATTGATTAACGTCCCACCCTAGACCTACCATTACTTTAGTAAGAGACTTGCCTTTAGTCAGCTCAACCTTTTGGCCTTTTTGAAGAGTAATTCCCATATTTCCTTCCTCCTTAATTAATAATTTAGAAAGTCACCAAATGCAGATAACCTTTCTCCTTGTCAGAAAGACCCGTTCGCCCTTCTGGATATCAAATATATCCTGTTATTCTTAATGAAAACCTGAAGTTTTTTCTGCAGATAATGTATCTGACATTTTTGCAGTTAAACCTGACATATTTGGAGCGTACTATCATATGTTCCAGATACTTCACTCCTTCCTTTTTTAATCATTAATGACACACTGTGTGGTATAAGAATATTTCAGGCTATTATCCATTTGATTCCGGGATATTCGCCATATCCCATACCTGTAATATTTTTCCTTTTCATAATACAGAAACACTATTAGTGCTTTGGTGTTGAATATGGCCATATGGAGTCAGTAGAGCTGATCCGGATGATCTACTTGATTATACTTTTATGGCATATGTCGATAACCTTGTTTCGCCAAAGCATTATACAGTTTATATTCATCGCTACTAATCACCGAACTAGGCCTTATTGCGTAGTTGGAAAACTCAACAAGTGCTACACACTTTAAATCGAGATCACTTCCATCTTCACATATAGAGGATGTCCTTGGTGATTTAATGAAAATCCGACAATTACTTTTGTCTTGTCCGTGCCACGATCTCGTTTAAACCGACCTCCATCGGGCACCGAAAATTATAACCAACATCCATGTCTACAAATAACATGCCGGCAGATACCGCGTTGATCGCGGTCAACGCGATAGATAGCCAAGATCTATTTTGTCAGCTCAAGTTGCGTCTTTTCCATAACATTTCCAACGGTCACAGTTGCTTGATAACCGCATTGGTATTCAAATAGTTTACTTGCATGTCTTCGTTTCATAGAATTTATCGTGACACATTCAGCACAACTACATCCTGCCGACCATTTTATGGAAAATAGATGAGAATCGCAGGCTTCTTCGTAAGCAAATTTCTTTTGGATTGGATTTTATTTATCTTAAATTGTTAAGTAACTTCTACGCCATAGTTTGAACACAGCATTCTTAATCCTCCAATATATCCTGAACCTACTGCTGCTATCTTCCATAGGTCACGATAGCGATATATCTCCGCAATGACTAACGCAGTTTCACTCTTCAGCCCTTCACCAACTTCATACCTCAATATTTCCTGACCTTCATTATTAATAATTCTGCAATAGATGGATTGTATATCCCCAAGGCTTAATCCCCTTATTTCCGCTTCGTAAACTGAAATGCTTATAACGATACGCTGGCATTTCTTATTAAGGTTCTTAAGATTGATAAATACCTGGTTAGCATCTCTATCCCTTCCATTTAACAGCTTCACCTGACCATCAGCACTGCTTTCTTGGCCATAGAAAATAATATCTTCATCGCCATTTACTTTTCCATTAGTATTTAGAAGAAAAATCGCCGTATCAATTTCAGCTTTGGAATACTTGTCCCAACCAACACCGATGATCATTTTTTCTTCGTCTACCTGAATACTCCTTAATTCCAATCGTTGTCCTTTTAATAATGATCTCTGCTTTTTCTTGTGCACCACTTCGTCGGTCTGATTATTTTTCGCTCCGTCTGAACCTGATGCGGAAGGCGGTACTTTCCTGGAATCATCACTATTTTTAGGTACTAGTATACTTCCCCTTGACTCCTGCTTACGTTCATCATGCTTTTCAATAACCCTATTTTTCCGAAGTTGTCCCATAGCAATAGCTAGTTCCGGATAGAAATCACGCATCCGCTGAAATCGCATTGTCATATCTATTTGGGTAGCTTTCATATACCATTCCGAGTCAATCAAGCGCGGTTCCCAATGAACCACAGTTTGAGCCAGTGAATAAACATCGCTGGCTGATGAAGTCTTTCCCCCTGCCATTATTTCCGGAGCTATAAAATTCCGATAAGCCTTTAAAACGGTCGGATTACCTGCGTTAATAAGTGGGGCATAGCCAAATCCAACGAGCTGTATCCTATTCTCTTCAACAACCAGACTGTTTGGCAGAATAAGCCCATGGGTTAATTTTCGATTATGTAGGGCAAACAAAATCTCGCAGGCCTGCTCCCAGCTTGCTTCGGAAAACTCCAATGATCTTTGCAAATAAACGTCCATCAATTCCTGCGGACACCGCGTGTAAACCATAATTAAATTTTGTCGCTCATCCTGTAATACCTGTTCGGGTATTACCATTGTTCTTTTAGATACCAACTGTAGTTGATCAAAATAATCAAATAGCTCTTTAAGCTCGTTTTGCCCAACCATTATCTTTAATGTCTGTAAAAATACAGAACGTCCGCTTTTGATATGAAAGGCCGCTAACCACCGGAAAATAAGATCTTCTTTAATTGTTTCGGTAACCTGGTATTCATTTAGAATAAGCTCATTGCTTTTTGAATCATATGTCATAAGGACTTCATCCCTTCCGGTGTACAGGTCTGTTGGTCATTCCACATGATCTGGTATTGTTCAGGATATGATCGCCTTTAAAAAATCGGTTTTTCCATAATTAATTACATTCCCATAGCGCATACACGATTTTTGGTTCAGGAGTACCTCAGGACAGCTGACTTACGCATTCCTTCTGCTTCAACTACAACTGATAAAGCTTGTTCTTCATTTACTTTAAATGTTACATTGATATCCAGTTCCCTGCGAGAACGAGCCGGCAAACCAGAAATATTGACATTCCCTACCATAACATTGGCCTTTACCAGCCGCGATGATCCTTGATAAACATTTATATCAAGTGCTGTAGCACCATCTACATCAGTTGTAAATACCTGACTTGATTGACAGGGTGTCTTGCGGTTCGCAGGAATAATGGGAAAGAAAACACCGCCTGCAGTTTCAACACCAAGAGCGTGACAAGTTCTGGTCTGTATATCAATGTCCCTACCAAATACTTCACGATCATCTAAATAGGCCGCATAGAGCGCCGCTCCCTCAGCAACACAAAGTGAGAAATTGGTATTGCCATACAACTTGTCAGCCCCTACCATATCGGCTAGTAAATCCTTCATTCGTGGAATATTACTGGAACCTCCGACCCTTAGCACACGGTCAATCTGTTGCGGACGAGTATTACTAGCGCCCCACAGATTCCCGATAATATCCTGTATCTCATCGGTATATTTCTCAATACAGGCTTCAAATTCTTCCCGCGTAATCTTCGTATCAAGATGTTTGCCAGGGACATAATCTGTAACCGTCACATAGGCGTCCTTAACTGCACTTAAAGTAATCTTTGCTTCATTCGCTGCAGCAAGAATCTTCTGGTGAGCTTTGCGTTCATCCAGTGGAGACAGTCCAGTCAGGTAAATATTCTCTTTTTGGATTAAAAATCTTACCAAACATTCGTCAAAATCTAGTCCTCCAAGGCGATCATCTCCGCCTGTACCCAGCACTTCAAATATCAGCTTTTCCTTGCTCTGGGTAAGCTTAAACAAAGTTAGATCAAAGGTTCCTCCTCCCAGATCAAAAACCAAAATGTTCTCAGATCCCTCCCTTTCAGGATGATCCTGTACTAATTGCCATGCATAAGACAAAGAGGCTGCAATAGATTCTTGAATAATACCTGCGCACTCAATGTCTGCTTTCTCTGCAGCAAGTCTGGTATTCTCACATTGATGCGCTTTAAAATAATAAGGTACCGTTACTACTGTTCCTCGACTTCTAAAACGTCCCGGAGGGTATTTCTCCCGTACATCTGCATACATACGTTTCAAAATCTCGGCGGATAGATCAATCGGAGATATTTTCTTACCCGCCAGACTAATCAATTCCTGAGCGTTGTCCATTTTTCGTTTAGCACCCATAACCATGTTTTCGGGAGTGATCAAACCCTTCCGGTATGCTAACTTTCCCACTAGCATCTCTTGGGTCTCCGGATCCAGATATACAACCGATTGCAGAGTATCCTCACCGGTTTTGGTCTGATAAACCCTTGAACCTCTACCATCCCATCTAGCAACAGCACTGAATGTGGTCCCTAGATCTATTCCTAAAACTGGATTGAGTTCATTATCGACCGCCATTCTTTATCCTCCTAATTTTTTACGATTATGACCTGGGCAGGACGTAAAACCCGATACAAGTTATCTTCTTCCATCCAATATTCAAATCCATCCCGGATTACTTCCTTAACATATTCATTCTCCAAGGCCATATCCTGTTCTACATCGAAAGGTTCGTGGCGATCATAGTCCATTTTATCGCCTCTTTTGACATCCAGACGGCGAATACCGACCATAGCTAAGAGCTTTAATATTTCCTCACGTAAAGCTCTATAAGTATCAAACCATAGTTGTAAACTGGAATTCATTTCTTTCCCCTGCAATTCAGCTACTTCTTGAACCTGGCGCATAATGGGTTCCGAATGACGTTCCCCATCCCCTATACCATCTAATACAGGTAAAACCTGGCGTTCTACAAAACTAAGTATGGTTTTACGTTTTTTGTCTGATTCTTCCCGCCAGTTAGCCAGAATACGATAACGCTCAGTACCCAGTTGTTTCTGCCTGGATGCTACCTTTTTATTTGCTTCCTCTACATTATCACTTCCATTAAGCAACTTTTGCCATTCACTCAAATCCATTTGTGGTAACTTAGACTCCAAAGACTTATCCTCGCTCAATGAAATTGCCCTTTCAGGCAATCGCGAAATCATGCGGTTCACGATTAATATGATCCCTTCTTGCCTCCCCATAATGAGGTCCCTAAGCTTATCGGATTGACAAGAACAACTTTCACGTGCTAATTCGGCCTGCTGCAAAACATCGTTACAGTGTATTACCATATCAGGCAAAGTTCCCTGTATTATTTTCCCCTTCTTATCCCATCCAAGGGCACTCTCCTGATAGCCATCCATCTCTTGCTGATCCTTAATGTAACCATTTACTGCCTGCTGGTGTGCCTCTTGTACAATAGTTTCTGGTATGAAAATCAACGGTTCCTCCTCTTTTTGTTTATCCAAATAAATGGGTTCTTCATAAACAGGATCTATTTTATTCACGCATTCATTTGCAGTTTCTTGATTGATTTCAAACTCCTTCGCAGGCAAAACGTTTGGATTTACTCCTGGTGCTACAATGCTTTCCAAGGCTTTCACTTGAGTAGAATTCGTCTTAATCTTATCACGCATATCAACAATATTTTCCATAATGCTACTCATGTGATTCTCTAATTCGTTAATTTGTCGTTGTAGTTGCTCAAATTGAGCAGCGGAAGTATTGTTATTACGCAATACTCCCTTTTGTTCAGTACCAATCTGGTCTTGACTTAAAAGGGCTTGCTCGCCAACAATATTTAGGACCTGGGGCTCAATAGTTCTCTCATCAGGGATCAATACCTGTTCTTCAGAGTTAATATCCAGTTTCCTTTCAGTGATCTCCGACCCCTTCATAATATCTGTGGTCTCTACATCCCCTATCAAGATTGCAGAGGCTTCCATCCCACCAGCGCTAACATCGGTCTCCAGGCTAGTCTCTGTCGTTTCATACTTCATACTAAACTCATTCGCTGGTATTAACTCACCTACAGATGATTCACCGTCTTTACCTGTAGGTTCCTCATCTATGGTTTCATTATTGAGTGTTTCGCCAAGCAACGTACTGTCTAGTTGTCCTGATTCTGCTACATCTTTCATTTGAATACCTCGTTTCCTATTAGGATCGTTGAATATCTAGCGCTCCCTTTGATCCAGAGCTACTAGCTTCAACTTTTAAGAGATTTTGTTGATCGATGGAAAATGCAACTGTGATTCTTTCCTGTCCCCTAGATTTGGGTGGAATTCCAGTAAGGAAGAATTCTCCGATACATTGGACTCCATTTTCATTCACATATTCAGTGGAAATCTCCGACTGATACACGCGAATCATGATTTCAGTCTGATTATCCCGCTGGGTTGTATATTCCTTACTTACAGAGAGTGGTAAATCCTGAGGTATTTCCAAACCCTTATCAAGTAAACAGTTAAATTTTCCCCCACTTACTTCGATTCCCAAAAAATGAGTAACAATATTATTGATAGTTATGGTCGTATCAGGTTGATCTTCGTCTCTGATTTCTTCCGTCTCATTGATTTTTTCTGCTGGCACGCCAAGTGTTGCTCCAAAAATTGCCGCCCCCCTGGCTACTATTACATCAGGATTAGCATCTGAATAGGGCTCCTTCCCAAACATTTCGGTCAACATCTCTTTGACTAGCGGCACTCTAGTTGAACCCCCAACCAGAACAATCCTTGAAATATCCTCGATCGTGATGGAGCCCTCATCCAAAGCTCTCTGAATAGCTTCCTTAGACTGCATAATTAAGGGACGAATAGCTTCATTGAATTCCTTTCTGGAAATCTCTAAATCCACATTATGTACATTTCCGGATTCATCCTTAATAAGATTAGGAATGCTTATCGTAGCTGTTTGTGCTTCGGTTAAATCCATCTTCGCTCGTTCTGCAGCATCCTTAAGCTTCTGTTGTGCCTCTCGTAAAGACTTAACAGAAATACCCTGATCCTTTTTTAAATCCATAATATCGACATTCGAGCTAGTCAAGAATTTATCAGCTACAATCCTCATAATCTCCATATCAAAATCATCGCCGCCCAACTGATTAACACCTGCTTTGGCCAGCACTTTAAACTGACTTGGCCCCTTGGTAGCTGAATCTATTTTCAATATTGATACATCAAAGGTCCCACCACCCAGATCATAAACCAAAATGGTCTGATCACGTTCTCGATCCATCCCATAAGCAATGGCTGCCGCAATCGGTTCCTCCAGTAAGTACAGCACATCCAAATTTGCTAATGCGCCTGCTTCTCTAGTAGCTTGTTTCTGGCTATCATTAAAGTTTGCTGGGGTGCAGATAACAACATATTTGGGCGTGCCTCGCAATTCAATGGTTCCTGCCTCTTGAGCTCCCATGATCAGTTTATTTAATATTTCAGCCGAGAGATCTTGTGGCGTATATTCTTTACCTGCTAATCCCGCGAACTCCTTTTTCCATTCGGTACCCATCTGTCTTTTTATAGATGGAACAGTATTGTCAGGATCAATCATCATACGACTGCGAGCCTGTCGTCCTACTATGATTTCCCCATTATCGCGTACATTCACAACTGCTGGACAGGTATTATCTCCATCAATGGGGATAATCTCTGCATTGCCACGCAAATAGGCCGCAATGGCAGAATTCGATGTTCCCAGATCTATACCCATAATATATGGACTGTTTTTCACTACAATTGCCATGTCTTTACCTCCCTCAATGTTTTCTAAGATCATATACGAGCAGAATCATCAGGTCGAATATCGACCGACCTAGTCTTAGCTTTGCCCTGAGCAATGAGCTTGTCAACTTCAGTAAGGTCCAGCGCTCCATCATCTTTCTTTGCGTAATCAAAAATGAGCTTAATTTCTCGGCTCTTTATTCCCGGCAATTGAATACCGGTAAAGTGAATAATTCCATCATCATCCAATTCAAAAATTGCTCCAATCGGTACTTGTTCGATCTGCGGCGGAGATACAGGCAACGACAGCTGACCAAGATAACAATCCTTCTCTGGATCAGGATCCTCTCCTCTGAAAACTGACATCTGCACCTCCTCCTGTTTGGGGTTACTGGTAAAACCCAAAATTCCCCTACGGCAAGGATAAATAGTCTGGCGTGGGATAATGGCTTGAAATTTCAGGCTATTTGATGCGTCCAACATATCAATTCCCAAAGAATGACCCGTAACATTTGTTATTTCAATCGGAAGAGAATCTTCTTCGGGCAGAAATAAATTAGCCGCAATTATCGATGCTCCATGGCCAACAGCCTCGTCAACTCTATCTGCGATATAAGGCTCCTTTATTTCCTGAGCAACTATCTCACGAACTTTCCGATTTTTGGTAGAGCCACCAACCAGAATCACCCTGTCTATATCAGTAGCTTTTAGTCTGGCATCCTTGAGTACCGATTTCATAAGTTCAACTGTTTTGCTTAATAAATGGTCAATTAAGGAATTGTATTTATCCAGCGTAATTTCCATCTCCAGTTGATGACCCATACATTCTGGAACTACAATCATGGCTCGTTCACTCTGGGAGAGTTCAATTTTGGCTGTCTCTGATGCTTCTTTTAATCGCTGGCGTGCAATGACTGCATCACGCCCTTTGGTCAGCAACAAATCAACCCCGGTCTTTTTCTTGAATTCCCCAATAATCCAGGACATAATGGCCTGATCAAAATCATCTCCACCTAGCAGGCTATTCCCACCTACTGCTTTAACCTCGAACTTGTTGCCTCTTATTGCCAGTATACTGACGTCAAAGGTACCTCCACCTAGATCATAAACCATAATGGTCTGGTCTTTGCCCTTATCCAATCCATAAGCAACCGCTGCGGCAGTTGGCTCCGGAATCAGTCGCAATACATTAAGACCGGCCTTTTCTCCGGCCTTACGCGTATCTTCACGCTGTGTTTCCGTAAAATAAGCAGGTACAGTTATGACTACGTCATAGACTGTACCTCCCAATGCTTCACTGGCTCCATCGACCAGTCTTTTTAGTACCAGACTAGAGATATCAACCGGACTAAGCTGCTTTCCACCGACTGAATACACTTTGTTACGATCACCCAGAAATCTTTTCGCTGATGCTACCGTACTTTCAGGATCCAGTAGGATTCTTGATTTAGCAGCCTGACCTACTAGTAGACTTCCATCGGGGCGAAAGGAAATAATTGAAGGAAGTGTTGATCTTCCTTCAATTGTCAATGTCTCCGCAACACCTCGTCGGTAGACTGATACAACTGAATTGGTAGTTCCCAGATCAATTCCCACTGCATATGCCATAGTCTCTTTCCCCTCTTCTTTGCTAATCTATGTTTGATTCCCCTGCTGAAACAGGGTGTTTCCCCTTGATGGGGTAGGTACTTTAAAAAAATTAGCGAACACTCAAGTTCAAATGTTCTTTTTTAACTAAAAATGGCCTGACCAGACTAAACTTTTACTCAATTTTCATCCCATCGACTCCATGGGCACCTTTGTTGGACTTGACTCGCTTATATGCATTGTTCATGTTGCCTCTATCCAAAATTATCTCAAGCAGTCTCTCCTTCAACATGTCTGCGACGGTGATGTTGTTTTCAGTTATCCTCCCAGAACTGTGCACTCCATCATATCCTTCGTGTTCCGCACTATTCTTTTCTTCCACTGGTACGATGGTATCTGCTGACTTCTCATGACAAATCTTGTTTCAACCGTGATTTGAACTTATCTCTTCACGTCCATGAGATCTCCCACGGTAAGACGATTCACTTTCATTCCATGTACCCACATCATTTACACTGGTATGTCCGTGTAGTTAATTGGACTTCGTTTTGTCTAGCCAACTCATCCCATATTCAATGCCTAATGATGTTCGTGTTCCTTGGGTCGGAATTTTGCCTCCAGCTTCCTTCAGATTCCACCTCACGATGGACACCCTTGCTCTTGGCTAATGGTTGGTAACTACAAACCCCCATAGTGGACTTTCACCACCTAGTTAATCGCCATGCGTAGCACACTAGTAAGTCGTTCTTGAAGTAAGCTTCCAGAACGTTTTTTAAGGTATCACTTAATAATTTTGTCGGGATAATCCTGACCGCCTGATGCAGAACATCATGCGCCAGGGAAAG
>CALCRD010000347.1 GCA_937894355.1 uncultured Bacillus sp. | reverse complement strand
TTTTAACAATATTATCAAGAGTTTTTATTGTGAAATCAGATTCCAACTCATTTGGCAACATTATTTGATTTTCAAGGGCAACATCTAATATATTCATCGAGTCAACATGAAATTTAGCGATTTTTAAGAGTATAAGCAAACAATCCTCCAATCTTATGATTTTATTATTATCTTCTTTGACAAATTCTTTGCTAATCATTCTATGTTTTTTAAATCGGTTATTCCGCAGTGAAAAGGGTATTGGACGAGCCATGTTACTATATTCTAAATCCTTTTCAAATTCCTTTTCTGTTTGGAACTTGTTTTCATATATATCCTGTAAAGCCCAAATAAAATATCCTTGTACAACGATATTATCCATGAAATTCTGGGAATTATTAAGATTGTTTCTAGTTTTTTTATTTAAATCTTTCTCCCATAGACTTCTTATAAGTCCTGTAATAATCAACTGGTCTCTTTCGGCAGGATCTTTATGATCATACAGAAAAAAACCAAACAATATTATTGATTTCATTTCTACAGGAACTATACGGTTTAGAGGCGAAGCAATCTTAATATGAGTAAATTCGGGAATATTCTCAGAATCGATTACTTCTTTATATATATATGAAGTGCGGAACTTGAAATTAAATCCTGGAATTTCACTTTTATATACATCTTTTATTACAAAAGGAAATTGAAGACTTATATCAATATAATCATTATTGGTAACTCTGTTCTTTAATTCGAGATAATCGTCCAAACAGAATATTTCTCCCCATAAATTGAATCCAATAGATTCTAACGAATAAAGATAGTGTTTATTAAAGGTATACGTACGATTATTAAGACTGTTTAATCCCCTAAAGATATTTACCTGATTCGAATGGGGTTCAAATGATATAAGTGATGTTTCACCACAAAATGGATGGAGCAGAGCTTGTCCAACATTCGAAATACTACAAGTAGAGAGTCCAATTTCTTTTATCACATTTTCACCTACAATCCAAATATCCCTAATGTTTGCATTAGAATATAACTCTTTCCTTTTCAAAATTTCAGCAGTTGGTATATTAGACCGCTGATATTCAATAGCCCACTTTTTACCGTTATAAAATTCAATTAATATATCAGCTATCTGTCCAGTCTCGGGTATATATTCTTCTAATTCAATTGATTTGGCTTTGTGGCTTAGCAATTTAACAAAGTAATAATACAGCTGCTTTTTCCCTTCCAAATGCTCCTGACCTTCTCCATGCTGTTCATAAATGCAATTTGTTAGGTGTTTATGTTTAAAATGGGGCGTTCTCCTGGCTGGCATAGCCCAATGTAAAGTTACGCTCCCCCCGCATATGGGACACAAAAATAAATCTTTATTTTTCTCGGCTTTTAACCAATCCCTTTGGTTTGCATATTTTTCACTTAATATGTTTATACTTACACCTTTAAACATGGCTTTGTACATTGCTGACACTCCAATATCGAGAGATTTCAGTGTATTTCATTATTTCCTATACTAATAAAAGAATCCACAACTTCCGACCTATCTCTTATGTAAAATTATTTATTGCCTATTAATTCTCTAAAAATAAATCTAAGGAAATAACGATAATGAAACACATTCCCCTTCAGATGAAACCACAACATCCTAAATTTTATTATGCAGGCTTTTCAAAATTATAAGGAGATTATTTCGATAAGTATCTTTATTTTTTCAATATAGTATTATTATACCTTTTTACCATTGTAAAAGAGAGCATTCCTGTTAGAAGGATTTTCGGGGCTTGAACAACAAAGAGCCCTCTTGGTATGATACGGGGTGTCAAAATCTGCAGAAATTGACCCCTAATTTTTTAACCAAGGAGGGACTCCATAATGGATTTTAAACAAAATCAAAAAATTAATCAAGTCACCGAAAAAACGCTTGTCATCGGTATCGATATTGCAAAACGTACACATTATGCATGCTTTGTAGATGATCGAGGTCGAGTGCTCCAAAAATCTTTCTCAGTTTCACAATCCAGAGACGGCTTTGAACTTTTCTACAAACGGATTTTGGCTGCTTTGAAAGAATCCGAGAAAACGGAAGTCATAGTTGGAATCGAACCTACGGGCCATTATTGGCTCAATTTAGCCTATTTTCTTCAAGAACGAGGTATTCCACTTGTCATGACTAATCCTATGCATGTCAAGCGTTCAAAGGAGCTAGATGATAATCTACCTACCAAACACGACCGTAAGGATGCCCTTGTAATCGCTAGACTTGTCAAAGATGGACGTTTCAGCTACCCACGTATTTTGAAAGACATGGAAGCTGAACTCCGTGTTGGCTCAACGTTTCGGGAAAAGTTAGTTGAGGAATTTGGTGCTGTTAAAAACATGATGATTCGTTGGCTAGATCGCTATTTTCCTGAATTTAATCAAGTATTTCCGAAGTTCGGAAAAATGGCTTTGGCTGCACTCGAATGCACCCCTTTCCCGAGTGACCTACATCAGAAACAAGTTGATGAAGTGCTCATATTATTCAAAAAAGTAGAGGGGATGAAATCTCCTCAGAAGCCAAAAACAAAGCGTCTAATTGAAGTCGCAGCTACATCTATCGGCGTAACAGAAGGACGTGAGATGGCCCGTTATGAAATTGCCACACTCGTCCGGCGTTACAATCAGTTAGAACAAGAAATAGAAAGGATCACACAGCAGTTAGTTGATCTTGTTAAAACAACTGTGGAATATGAATGGCTCACAACGGTCCCAGGACTGGGCGATACAACAATTGTCGACCTTTTAGCTGAAATTGGGAGTTTCTCACACTACGATGATCCACGCCAAATTATTAAGCTTGCGGGATTAACGTTACGTGAAAACTCATCCGGTCAACACAGAGGTCAAAAACGTATATCTAAACGTGGCAGAAGAAAGCTTCGCGCCTCCTTTTCCGAGTAATGATGCCAATGATTCGCCACAACGAAGCCTTTAGAAAGCTTCATGAGTATTACACTAACCGTCAGGTTAACCCGTTACGAAAGAAGCAATCCATCGTGGTTCTATGCGGAAAGCTAATAAAAGTTTTATATGGAATCAGCACAAAGCACAAAGCGTTTGACGCACAGCGAATGATGAAGGATATTCCTAGTCTCGCAGAGGCTATGTAAAAGTTCTACATCCCCTCAACAGACTAGACAACAGGATGACACGGAGAAGCTGGCACTATTTTTTCCATTCGACCTTGAGTCCCTAAGGGAGCTTCGCTAGCCTCTGCCTTATGACTAGACCGAACGAAGGAATGTAGGCACATAGATGCCCAGAGACATGGGAGGGTACGTCATCATAAGCTACGCAGAGATCCATTGTGCATCGCATAATTCACTAGCATTACTTACCATATTTTTACAGCAGTGACCGCGAAGCGTACCTGCTCACTGGAATATATTAACATAATATGAAAATACTGTATGTATTTTTGTCGAAAAATATTTTTTAGATAGGGTACCAATGGCTCAAACCGTTGGTACAACAACATTTATAGAGGGAGGTTTAATATTTTTGAAATATTTAATAATAATAACCATTTATAACGCTCTCCGGCTTTTATCAATCGTTTGATTATCAGATTTTTAACTCCCATACCCCCTTTTACAACTGAAAAAAATTGCCATGTAGCTTCAAGTTTTCATGATTTTTCTTCCAGTAATTGTGTATAAAGTTTTCTTGTTATTCTCTATGCCCACACCAATTTGCTCAAGACTTCTATTTTCATTTGAGTCAATTTAATAGTTTTACATTTTCCGGGATAAGATTCTCGGCGTTCTTGAATGGCTAGTTGATACAAAGATTTACTTCAGTCCTTTTTCAACTTTTTTTTGTCACGCATGACTTTTATTTTAAGAATAGGTTTTTAAATCCGTACCCAAACCATATATTACAAAAACAAAAAAACCAGCCGAAGCCGGTTTTAAAAACTAACATTATGATTGTATTCAGTTCCACTAAAAATGTAATCAGATAGTATTACAATTACATCTTCCAAAGATTGAACATTTGTATCTTTTCTCTTACTTAAATCACCAGGGAGGTAATGATGATGAAACGGTTCTGTATTAACAGTATATGGCGGCTCCGGATGTTCTTGTTTATCAAACGCAGTTATATGTCTTACCTGTTTACTTAGTAGTCTTTTGCCAGTTTGCCTATATTCCCAGCCATATCGATATTCCTTTATACTTCCCTTATCATCGAGCTTTTCATTAATAAACAATATCGTGTTTCCATAAACACAATGATTTCGTAAAGGCAACATAGCTGTGACTCTGCTTATACCTTTCGCTCTAATTTCTGGGATACACTCCATATCAAACAAATGAGGATTAGATATATAAAGATTTACTATAAAATTTACTCTATCTTGCTGATGTTTTCTATCCATTTAATTTCTTAAGATCCTCTAGTAAATCACGCCAGTCAAAATAATCATCAGGTTCTTCTAATTCATAAGGGTCTGTAACACTACTAAATACCCCTTCAAAACTTCCTCCATATCGGGACTGGTAACGATTTATTTCACTCTGTAATTCCTCAATTAATTCCTCTTTGGTTTGATTTCGGATCTTATTTTTTTGAAATATTCCTTGTATACGAGCTGTCCAAAGGCCATTAGACCAATAATAACCGTTATGTTTGGGGTAACAATCATGACCTATCCCTTCAACCCATTCCATTCCCAATTCCTTATATCGATGAATAGTTGCCCGAGAGATATTTAAGAGTGTGCCTAATTCTTTTGAAGAAATCAGATATTCTTTTCGATAAAAATAATTTAAGCTGCCCTCTTCCGTAATAGACAAAAATAATTCATCTAGAAAGCATTTTAATTTTGCAAAGTTCTCGATAGTGGCTTCGTTCTGAAGTTGTTCAGTTATAAAATCCTGTAGACTGCCATCTATTCCTGCATCTTCATTAAAAACGGTATCTTCACTAGGCGAGATGCCGACAACAAATTTTTGGTATTTCATTTGAGTGGCAAAAACATACATTGAAAACAAGTTAATCGGATCTGTTTCAAAATCATGGTTAACTTTCTCTATCAGCAAAGGAATGAATTCTTTACTGACACCTTCATTAGTTTGAATATGCAATTTTCCCGCCTCCTTTCCTTAAATTATAACACGATATGAAACAAAAATGGTATTTCGTTTCATCATTCCCAATTTTATTAATATTTATCCTTCTACTTTCGGAGCCAAAGATTCTCTTAAAACCCCCGATTATCATTATTTCCATAAAAAAAAGACTATATTATGATCAACTTTTTCCAAAACAGGGCGATTATTTTATAAGGTTAAGAATTCTTACTCTGTGAAGCTGAAATTTTCCCACAACATAAAGTAATTACTTTTTCTAGGTCCAATAGAATGGAGCTATTCAAATAATCCCACTAGGGTAAAATGGAATAAAGATTATATAAATTGTTTGAATGGAGGAAGCGTTGTGAGCCCTTTTGAAAAAGTACGTTATTTAATAGAAAATGATGCCATGCATCCGCAAACCGCAGTCATTTTGATTATGCGAGGCATAACACATGAGGAAGGTAATTCCAAAAGTGCTGAAGAATATGGGGAACTATGGTTATCCCTATATAATGAGTTCCTTAATATTGAAAACAATCCATACGTACTATAAAAAGGTTTTATTATCGATTCTAGGAGGGAAAACGAATTTAATATTCCGCAAGAAGTAAACTTGTCTCAAAACTCTTATCGTTGTTAAGTCACTCATTTTTTCTTTTCAGAATTGCTTATCGTTGTAAATCCGCATTTTCGGGACTGTACCCCTAATGGAGTGCAATTCTATTAAAATTTAATATTAATAAAAATGGCTAGAAGAATGGAGAAGGCGTTATTAAAGCTACAGTATACAAGGATGTATCGGATACTTATTCTTCTAGTTTTTTGCGTAAGTACTATGAAATACTTGCTCAGTCTATTTAATCTGGAATTGGGACAATTGGTCGACCATAATCATAATTGAACACTTAAGGATTTGGTTCTGGTATAGGGTCAGGTATATTCACTACCAAATGTATTCAGAATTTAAAAGTTGGACGAACTTGTGCAATATATATCCATGAATTTCTCAAAGATTGTCTGATTTTAAATTTGGTTTTTATGTCACTTTTATAGATTTTATCTTAGCTTCCTATAAGCCCTTCTCTCGGCATATTCAGAACAAGATAAACATAATTTTATTTTTTTCCTTTGTCATTAATATATTTTCGAAGAGGGGAGCCCTTCCTATTACACATATTACACTTACCAGTAAACAATCCAAACATAAATTAATACCTCCTTTTCTCTTATATTTCGACAAAAACGAGATATTAACCTGTGTCTATTTGCCTATAAATCTACAAATTTATGGCTATTTTCAAGTGACACCTAATCATCATCAATCTGCGAATAAATCAAACCTATAGACATATGCAACAAATAAATTTCTCTTTCTTTACTAAGTATCTCTAAAAGGGGGACCATAGGGAAATGTGGATTTACAACGTTAAGGAAATCAAAATGTAAACGTTAAACTAGAATTAACAAATATAAAAAACCTAAAGTCTCGGTGTAATAAGAGAGAAATTAGGCTTTAGTTACTTCGTTAAAGCGCCCTTTAAATCGTAGCTGCCTTTCCCGGTAATCGTTTCCCTAAGGCGGTCATGGACATCCTTTCTTCCATCAAGACTCAATACAACATTGTACATTTCCTGATTCAAGAATTCGGTAACTTCATCATCCAATAACATCCCATTTGTAGTGAAGGAGAGAGGAACGATTGTTCCTTTTGTTTTCTCTATAAAGGCTCCTTTTGAACGTATCTTAAGGGAAGAACATCGCATCATTTTTATTAACGTTGCACCTTTATTCAAAACAACATATACAAAAAAAGAGATCACATCTAATCCTTGAAAGGAATATGAAGGGACCTCTTTTATTTATTTTATTATCTGTTGCTGGTTTTCTAACGTTCGATAATCATGCATTACCCTTCACAGAAATGAAGAAGCAACGGCTCTTAGAAATACTTAAGATTTTTTATTCTGATTCTTTTCTAAATTGAAGTTAGGAAAATATTCTTTAGCAGCTCGATAGTATGCCTTCGATGCTTCTTCTTTAGTCACAAAGCTACCCAAATAAATCCTTTCTCCATTAACTCTTATTCTAGCATCCCACTTGCCTATTTTTGTATCAAATCTAATCCCAACGACTCCAACAGTATTTGAAGTTTGAATTTTTCTGTTAATTCCGCTTTCACTTCTTGTGACATGATGTAAATTCTTTTCTCGGTTATCGGACTTATTTTGATTCAAGTGTCCTACTCTAAATCCTTCTTTCGGTGATAAAACAAGATGGTGAAGGAAAACGTATTTATAGGCATCCACCCATCCTCTTAGATATCCTTTGCTTTCTTCTCTCCATCTAACTCCACTAACTAAATTAAACAGTCTTACTGAATAATTGGCGATATGAATATTATCAGAGTTAACAGGTCGAATCTTAATTATATCACCATCTCTCCAAACTTCAGCTGGTTCCTTTCGTGGCCAAGGCATAACCTATCCTCCCTATGTAACCCCTATTTAACTTATTCATATTTTTTTGCAGGATTATGGTATATTTTGGAATTCGATAAGGTTGTTCTAATTACTTTACTTCTTTTACTAAATGTTGAACCTTCTTTATAGTACACTTCTTTAAACCTTTTAGTTTCTTTTTGTACTGGTAATGACATGGGATTACTCATTAGCCATCCAAAATGTTGTTGTTCCTTTTCTGAGGGATTCGATTGATTGTAAAGACTTCTAATTATTTCTAACCTACCCGATTCATTCGAAATTAAATGCTGCTGACCTCTCTTTTCCAATAATTCGAGTGTTAGTTTCTTAAACCTGTTTGCCATCCGTACAGTAGGCAGAATTCCAGCAATAACTTCCATATAAAGGACCCTTAATTCTGTTTCAATTTCCATTTCTTTTAACTTATTTTCAAAAAAGGTATTACTGTCCGCTTGGCTTGCAGTTCCAGCAAATTGAATAAAACGCTTTATGCAATCCGAACCAACTTTTAGTAATGCAGTGGTGTTTTGATTTTGTATTAAATAATTTTCCTTATAATTCCGATGATTACACAACTCACAGTTTTCTACAAATTCTCCAGAATCATTCGGAATATGGGTTACAAACTCCCACTCTTGTTTTGCATCATCAAAAACATCACTTAGACTATTTTCAATTATATTTTTTATCACTAATGGACCAGGGGCTGTTGTTAACTCTAGATGAGATCTCTCTTCTAAAACAGACTTATCGTTAAGCTGTCTCAAATTCAGACCCTCCAATTATTGTTATATAAATATATTATAATTGTATTTTACCATTAAAAAGATTAAAGAACAAACGTTTCTATATTTTCAGTGAAATACTTAATATATAATTTTCCTTTTTCAAAAAGTGAATTCTCAGCACCCTTGGTAAAACTTTCTCTCTGTTAATTAGAAAGTGAAATGGGGATTTCAAACTATATTCACTTTCTAAAAAATTGATTAGACCAGGATGATTATGTTCCATAATTCCATTCAAACAATGCTTTTTTATATTGTTTTTGAAACAATCACAAATAAATTAGAGAAACTGATTTTTGTTCAAATAATTAAAAATCTTGATAAAGAGGCAGTAATTTCTTGGAAAGAGAAAAGAGAGTCACAGGACTCTCTTCATAGTTTTTTGTTATTTAAGTGATTTAAAAGTTCATTCCAGTTAGGTGGTAAGCCTATCTGTGAAAAGTCTATGCTATCTTTGTATTCTAAAATTAATGCTTCTAAATCGGTTATCAACCTGCGGCCCTCTGTTTTAGTTAATAGCCTTTGTGCAACATAAATAGCTGCGAATGTATACCTCGCATCAAATTGGCTTACTTCTTCTTTAAACAATTTTGGTGTAAATGTAAGTTTTTTATTATACATACGGCCATAATGTGCACATACATTTCGGACATTTGATAATGTCTGCAACCAACTTTCAATGTAATAATAAGGAACATTGTAATATGTTTTTGCGATTGTCTTTTTTACATCCTCTCTTAAATTTCGATAAAATTTAGAGAGAAATCCAAATGAAGTGACCTCAATTGCTGCCCAAATAGGTAATTTTCCATCATATTTTTGAAAATGGTGTTCAATAAACAGCTCACCTTTACGGCTTTTGTTAATTAATATGTCAAGTTCATCTAAAGAATCTTTATGAAACTTCTCATTGATGAAGTTCTCTTTGTCTTGGTAACCAAGGGGACCAAATTTATGAGCAATTTCATAGGAGATATGCGTTCGAAAAGCAATTTCTATGGTTTCTAAAACACCTAAAAGTAATAATCTTAGTCTTCTATCGAATTCATATAACGAAAGCATTTTGTGAAAGGAAGCACCTTTATTATACTGTTCTTTATCGAATGGATCCTTCAAAGTTAGCCCATACGCCGTTAAACGGTAATAATTTATTCTTTGTAATGTTTGCTCTGCAGTTTCTGAGTCATTAATGTATAAACTTCTACTTTTATATAATTCTACTTGTTCTTTAAAGGTTGTAGCTGGTTTGACTTTCGGATTTTCTTTTTCATCATCCATTTAAGCATTTCCCCTTAAAAACAAAAAATGACCCACCTGGGTCCGCATTGTTAAGAGGCGTGGTGGGTTCTGTTACTATTATTTTATATTCAAAAGGTTATCTTGTCAATGAATGCTCAATGGGTAAACCCAAATCATTAACATTTTGGATTTATTCTTCGGAAAAATTTCTCCCTCCTAAACTGAAAGCGTACTTACAGTTCTCAATACAAAATCCACTTTCAGGCACCAAATTATCATTAAATGCCATATGTAGCTCACATTCATCCCAATTTAATTTATTTAAATAATCTCTTATATTTTAAAACTCCTTTTAAATTTTCAAAGAATTAATTGGTTTCCTTGAAGCTCCTTTATGATTAAATCAAGATTAACTAGACTTTCTAGATCAAAAAATATAGGGCTATCTTCAATTTCAAAATCTTCATCAGTAATTTGTATTGGATTTATCCATGTTAAAAGAAATCTTTCTCTTTTCATGATTTCTTTGATTTTATCAAGGCTACCATTCTTAATTTCATTTTCTAATTGCCTATATTTCTTACGAAACTCAGCGACATTTTCTATTGTATATTCTCCAGGACTCCATCCTGTAAAATCTTCCTCACTTTGAATTTTTACGTTTATAAGGAGTTCATTTCTTAATTCATCAACACTTTGAATTCCCTTATAAGGAATCTGTTTAGTCCTAAAAACATAAAATTCTCTGGATTTTTTTTTATACTCAATATCCAGTAACCTAGTAATCCTAGTAAGGCTGTTTTGAAGAATGTTCTTTTCAGTTAATAAATCATTAAAATCATTCTTTAAATCAGTAATTTGTCCTTCTAATTCTTCAATTACACTCTCTTTTTCCATGATTAAACGGTTATCCAGTGTCATTGTTACTGCATTTTCCCTTGATAATTGGATAACTTTTGTTACTAATACCTCAATTTCATTTTCTAATTGCATTACTTGTTTTCTATTGAATAAACTGAATAAACGCATTAGATAATCTCTCATATTTTAAAACTCCTTTTTATTTAATCATTTAAAACTTGGCCCGAATGAGAATAATCAAAATCCTCTGAAGCGCAATCTTTATAGGGACAAATTTCAATAATTTCATTTTCTTCAACAACGATTGCACGACCACAACCATTACAAGATAAAATATCAACTCTTAACATTTTTAGCATTTTCAGAACACCTTTCTTTTTGCTGTTTATAATATTCCTGACGAGCTCAATCCTCTTCAAAATCGGCTTTAGTCCATCCGTTAACATGGTAATAGCAATCCTCACACAGATTGTAACTAGCTCCCGATTTCCCGATTGCGGTATACTCCTTAATCTCGCCAGTTGTAGTTAAGCAACAGCTACAAGTTTTAGTCATATTAACCATCCTTTTCTATTTTTATAGAAAAAGAGACTCCGCAATAAAATAGGAGAGCCCCTTCTTCACTTTGATTTTTATTTATCGTTTACGATATGCCCCGAGTGTGAATACTCAATATGAGCAGACCAACAACCGCAGTATGGACAATGTTCCATATGGGCTTCAACATCTGATGCCTCGAAAATGATTGGGCGGTCACAAGCATTACATGACCAAATATCAACTCGTAGGTGATTTTCAGTTTTCAAATCACTTATGATTTCATCTTTTAGGATCTCTATCAAAGGTATATGGTCGTAAATGGAGAAGTCCTCTACTGATAAATGATAATTTCCCTCGATTATTATTAAATGTTCATTGAAAGGATCAACAAAAACTGAATAACAATCCTCCGAACTATCTGAACCTTCATTATCATACTGATGAATAAGACTCCCACATAATAGAAATCCATCTTCAACAAAACCTGATATATTTGTATGCGGTGAAAAATAGTATGTGTCCATGGAATAGTCTGGATTTACACCATATTTATTACACAAGTAATCCTGGACAATACTAATCTTTTCCTCTAGGAGTGAAAGTCTTTCTTTTATTGACATTTCATCAGGGAAAATTTTTTCAAAATCAGCAATTTGAAATTCTTCCTTACTTAAAGTTTTATAATAGTCAAATGCTGTAAAAATATTCTTATATACAGAGGATTCAGCATTTGGAAACCAGTTAACGTGTTCATAGCAATCCTCACACAGATTAAAAACCGTATTTTGGAAAGCATTCTTATATTCCTTAATATTTTCATTCTTTGTTGAACAACAACTACATTTTTTTATCATATTAACCATCCTTCCATGTAAAAGAGACTCCCCCATATAAGGGAAAGCCTCTATCACTAATTTTTAATCTTCCTTTTCCAACTCATTTTCTATAACTTCATAGATTTCTTCACCCACAACCCGTTTTGTTATTTCTTGAAATCGGGTTAAATGGACAATGATTGCCACCAAGTCATTAGAATCCGGAGCGAAATATCCTATCTGAAGCTTTTTTAAATCATTCATCTTCAATGATTCTTTCTTTTTTTCAGCCCTAAATCGTTCCAACTGAACAATATTTTTATTTACCATTAAAAATCACCTTCGGATTTTTATTTTTTAGCAAAACTAACAGAATCACTTATAGCTGCCGGAAGTGTTTCATCTAGCCAACAAACAACTCCCTAAACCACATCATTCAGTTCTTCTTCTGTTATTAGTAACAAACGTGTCTTTTTAAATTCATTGTCTATAAATCCAATTTTCTATCTAACCGTTCGATTCTTTCATTTTTTAACTGTTGGATTTCTTTTTCCAACTGCTGGATTCTTTCTTTCGCCTTTTTGATTACTTTGTCATCCCGCCTAACTTCCTGAAAAAATAGAGCGATATCACTATTTTGTACAATGATTGGTGGTAGTGCTGAATTAGAAGATATTGTCCCAACTTGTGCGTTTAATAGGATGCTCTTTATTTCAGATTCGTTGGTTGAAAAACTATAATTCATAAGTTCTAATTTCATTTTTCCGACTCTCCTTAACAGTTTTAATCACTGGATTTTTTTCAATCGTTTGATTAACAGATACTTAGCTCCCAGGTTCCTCTTTCAACTGAAACAAAATTGCTATGCTGCTGTAGAGTTTGCCTGATTTTTTCTTTCCAAAAATTGTTTTTAACTGTTTTCTTGCTACCCTCTATGACCTTGTAAATTTGATCAAGACTAGCCTTACCGCCTAACCATTCCATAGCCCCTTGAATTAAATCTCGCCATGTAATGTGGTTAAACTGCCTCAGATCAAAGCTTTTCACTTCAGTCCTTTTTAGTTCGACCTGCCAAACTTGATTCTTCCTGAACACAAGTAGATGCTCGTGAACAATCGGAATAAAGTTATTATTGGCATATGTCTTGTTACTGGATAGACAGTTATGTTGGGCTTTAATAATATGGCTCTCCAAATCTCCGAACCAAGTCATATCTTTAATGATTGAATAATATTTGCCTTGCTTTCTCACATCACCAACTAAAAAGGCGTGTCTGCCTCCGTTAACTAAAGATGTGTAAATTTTGGCATTAACTCTATCTAATTTTTCAATAAATTCTTCGTAGCTCATGACATTAGATAAATCATCTGGATCATAAGCTCCCCTTTGAAATTCATAGCGAATTATATCCCAATACGGAGGATGACTAAATGTGAAATCACTACCGACTGGTATGCTTTCCTTTAAGCAGTTCCAACCATTATTAAGGTCCAAATGGACACTATTTTTAATGCCTAATTCCCTTGCTACATCTTCTCCCGTACCTCCACCTGAAAAAACTTCAATAAATTTTTTAGGTTTTGAATTAGGAAAAAACTGCTGTAATAAGTCTTTAATTACATGGCCAGAACAATTCCCTCTATAAGATGAATTGCCCCACGATCCGCGATTTGGATAACTGATTATTGATTGCATTATACAGTTACCCCAATCACTCTAATTTTTAAATTTACCAATAATTCAACTAGGTCCCCTAAACATAAACCTACTTGGGATATACCATCTTCCCCATAATAATTTTTAGTAAAGACTAGTTTCCCTGCTAACTGTAATGAATTACCGTTGATGTTTAACAGCTCAAAAACAGGATTATCACTCTTTAAGAGCCCTTCATCATCTACGACAATGGCAATCTCTTGACTATAATTAACAATATCAATGCAGTCGCAGCCAATAATACGGTAATAGTCTTTTAAATTGCTTTCATTTTTTTCAAATTCAACAATTTCAGTTTCAATTCTCTTACTTTCGAAATTAAAACCGAGTGTTAGTACTTTCATCATTTCTTTTTTATTAGGCGTTTTTTTGTTCAACCGTCTCCACTCCCTATAGGTTTTAATAAATAAAAAGATAGGTTACAGAATTGCAACCTATCTTACCAATCTCAAATTATTTCTTTTTAGAACTGAAGCGTTTTGAAACTGATTTCTTCCCATAATTAGAAAGGAAATCCTCTTGCCATCCAAGCTTTTTAAGGTTTGTAGAAGACAATGACAACAATTCCCAGGCATTGTGACCTTCCAGGGCCATCATCGTTACTAATTCTTTAAGTGAAGTATCTTTAAACTTCCAAGATACACTTTCAGAATAGCCCCATATTTGATCTCCAGCCTCAACAGAACCGTTTGCATCAACGAATACTTTAAGCTGCTCTTTCATTGTTTTTGCTGCTGCTTCAATGCGAACGATTTCATTTGCAATCGCAATCGCTTCATCCATCGTAGTCAATTCTTTATTTAGCAAATGAATATTTGTCATTTTACACTCTCCTTGGGTTAAACCCACTAAAATTTTTATATACCGTTCTAATGCAAATTACTTCATAATCTCCATTCTTAATTTTATTAAGAATGGAGTGAACGATAATATCATCAAGTTTTAAAACCTTATAGCTAAATGAAGTAAGGAGAAGAAATTCCCCATTTTCATAAGATAGGCAGGCTTTAGAATTTAAATTTAATTTAGAACTTCTTGGATCAACGTAGGAGACATATGCCTTTTCCACTCCCACACGTTGAAACTGTTCTTTCCTTCTCTGGATACTGTTTTTAATGCTGTTCAAATCCATTGTTTTAATCATTGATCTCCACTCTCCGTTTCATATCCATTTGATTGTCTAAATAACACTCGAATGCAAATGGACAATATGAACATGCACTGGAAGGTTTAATTAAAAATAAATCATTCGCTTTTTCAGGGCATATATCTAACATTTCACGCTTGAAATTAATTTCATTTGCTAGCTTTAAAGCCCATAGTCTCGATTGATTCATATCGTTTTCATCAAAGAAATATTTACTTTCTTGCTTAAATCGTAAGAAATATAAACTTCCTTCAACCATTTCATAACCTTTTAATTTTGATAAAGCCCAGGCATAAATACCGACTTGGTGATTCTCATTTACACCATAGGACTTCCAGTTTGTTTTCCAATCTTTCAACCTATTCCCTTGTACGAGGTCAATATATCCTTGTATTTTGGGAGCATTCGGAGAATTAAAAAGAGGGATACGAAAATAAAATTCCGTTTCCCCCATGTTTTTAGTTACAGGTGCTCTTCTCACCAATTCGGCTATTTCATTAATCGAAACTTCCGGATGAAAATCACACACTGAATATCCCTCAAATACTGCTTCTTTTAAAGGCAATCCATTAATAATGGCTTCAATCGATTTGTGAACAGCTTTACCGAGTGCCAAAGGTTTTGTTATGGTACTATCTTCTAATTTAAGAATGTATTTATAATAAAACCGTTTGGGACATATTTGATATAGCGACAACCTAGAATATGAAAATATCATAATGTTTTACCTATTAAAATGGTAAATCATCGTCGCTTATATCAATCGGCTGTGAACGATCAAATGGATTTGCATTTTTACTATTTTGATTAGGACCTTTATTTGTCTGTCCATTTTCATTATTTTTAGGTGATGATAAAAATTTAATTTCCTGAGCGACAACTTCTGTTACCCATACCTTTTTACCATCTTTCTCATAGGACCTTGTTTCGATTCGGCCTGTTACACCTACTTGTGAGCCTTTAGAACAAAAGTTAGCCACGTTTTCGGCTAATTTTCTCCATGCAATGATAGATATAAAATCAACATCCCTTTTTCCTTGTTGGTTTGTATAGTTTCTTTCAACTGCAATAGAAAAACTAGCTGCAGCATTACCATTGGGCGTATATCGTAGATCAACATCTCTTGCTAATCTTCCTATTAAATTTACGTTATTCATTTCAAATTCCTCCGATTATCGAGTATTAATATCTAAGGACTGGAGAGAAGAAGTAAAGAAATGGTGTTCTTTTCCGTATAAATCGGAGACGAATAGTTCCATTTCTAATTCCTCATCAGTCCTCGTATCTTTTGAAAGAGTTTTTAAAACATCATCTAGAATATTAACATCTAGTTTTTTTTCTATTTCTTTTACCTTTTTAATTGCCCCATTATAGTCACCATTAATGAATCCACCATAAACCAGTTTATAAGCCAATGCTTTTTCTTGGTCAACAAAGGATAACCACTTTTGGTGAACGTGATCCCTAAAAGCTTTGTATATCTCAACATCAAATTCTCGATTATTTACCCAATTAATATTTGGATAGCCAATCATGCTAAGTTGAGATGTACTTAACTTTTCGGCAGGATGCTTTTTATAATTAAAACCATTTTCTTTTCGTAGGTTTTCAATTATCTCATTCTCTGGAGAACCATTTAGCAGTGAGATAAATTTAACCACACCACCTTTAGAACCACAGAACCAGCATTTAAAGATATTCTTACTTTCATTTAGAGATAAGTAATATCTTTTTATTTTGCTAGGTTTTGAATCTTCAAGGCAGAAAGGACATTTACAAAGCACTTCCTTTTTACCGACTGTTTTTGAATTAACGGTTAGATTATGTTCAAAAGCAACATCAACGATATTAGGCAATATGCTCAAAGTCCTTTCCCTCCCTTATTAGTTTTTTTGCACATTTAAAGAAGGAATAGGAATTTG
>CALCRD010000346.1 GCA_937894355.1 uncultured Bacillus sp. | reverse complement strand
GAATTTTCATTATTTCATGTGCGCGGGCGGTAGCCAGCGTGAGCGACTACTTAGAGATTTTACATAAAGCGCTAAGTCTTTTGGCGTATTCACCGCATTGCTTAATGGCCACTACATCAATATCTGTTGCTATGCCCATCCGTTCAAACATCTGTACTAGGGTTTCGGTGGCAGTGTTTCCAGTAGCGCCCGGAGCATATGGACAGCCACCCAAACCACCTGCGGCTCCATCAAAGACTTTAATCCCTGCCTGTAAAGAAGCCAAGTTATTAGCAAATTCTATCCCCTGACTTCTATGATAATGAACCGCAACCGAAACACGCTTAACTTTGCAAATTACCGAACTAGGTACAATATAAGCCTGGATAGGATTAGCCATGCCAGTCGTATCTCCAAGGGAAATCTCATAGGAGCCATATTCCTCCAGAGCCGAAGCAATTTCCACCACTTTTTCGACGGGAATATCTCCTTCAATCGGACAACCAAAGGAAGTTGCAATATATGATCTGACCCTTACCCCATGTTCGGCAGCAACCTTATTAATCTTCTCTATCTCTTTCAACGATTCGGCCACTGTCATGTTAATATTCTTTTTATTATGACTTTCACTGGAGCTCATGATGGTGACAACTTCTTTTAATCCCGTTTCAATAGCTAATTCCAAACCTTTCATATTGGGGACAAGTGCGTTATAAGTAATACCCTCTTTTTTCTCAATCCGAGCAAAAACTTCTTTAGCATCCTTCATCTGTGGAACCCATTTAGGATTTACAAACGATGTGACCTCAATTCTTCGGCAGCCCGCTTTCGTCAACATATTAATAAATTCAATCTTTTTTTCCGTAGGAATAAAATCAGGTTCATTTTGAAAACCGTCCCGGGGACCCACTTCAAAGATAGATACTTTTTTGGGATAATCCATAACAAAAGCTCCTTCCTGTATAGCCAATTAATCAAATTTCAAACCTAATAGAGAATGCCTTCGAGGCTTGTCGACTCACCCAGCCTCCTTTTCATCACTTCATGCGTGCGGGCGGTAGCCAGCATGAGCGACTACCTATCAAGATCGAAAGTATTTTTCCTTTTTTTAAATCGGCAGTAAACTTAAGGATACATGACAACCCTTCCTAGGGTAGTTGGAAATATTTCTAAACCTTTCTCATACTCGTCCAACTTTATTTCGGCACCCACATAATGCGATAAATCCAATCTGCCGGACTCCAGAATTCTCTGCGCCAGGTCCCAGGTTGCATAGAGTCTGCGCCCAAAAATTCCGGTTAATATCAATTCCCGATAAACAACTTTATGCATAAATTCGTTAAAAGTAAGGGGATAATCAATCATCCCTACAAATACAAGTGTACCAGCAACTCGTAATGCGTTGACAGCATTATTTATAACCTGTTGATTACCGGTGGTCTCGATAACTGTTCCTACCCCAATACCATGAGTCCCGCTAGCTACCACCTCCACCAGATCATGTTCGCGCCCATTAATGACCACATCAGCTCCAAATTTTAAGGCGGCATCCAGTTTGTTTTGGAAGATATCAACAGCAAAAACCTTTGTTGCGCCTAGTATTTTCGCCAACTCTACGGCCATTAGCCCAATGGCGCCACAGCCCAACACTAAAACTGTTTCTCCCGAGATATTACTTTTGGTGAGCGCATGTAGAGCTGTGGCTAACGGTTCCAGCAATGAACCTTGAGCGGGTGGTAATCCTTTATCAACTTTTATCGCAGCCACCTCGGGAATTCGAATATACTCGGCAAAGGAACCGTGAACATTGCGACCTAGCACTCCCATGTTGTTAGAGCAGATATGACTATGACCATTGCGGCACGGGTAACAATATCCGCATGGAATGTGAGTTTCTCCTGTCACATGGTCTCCAATTTTGAAATTTTTGACCAGTTTTCCCTTGTCGATCACCTCACCCAAAAACTCATGACCCATAATTAATGGCAGAGGTAAATCGGAAGAAGCGACTAATGTAGTCCATTCAACAACATCCACATCGGATTTGCATAAGGCAGTAGCTTTGATTTTAACTAAAAGGTCTGTATCTCCAGGGACCGGAGATGGCATCTCCTGATAAATGGCCCCCGGTTCAGGTTTGTTTTTTACTAATGCTTTCATGCCTAACCTCCTTAAAAATAATACCTAGCACTTAATTGTACAACTATTAATCCTTGACAGCAGTTTCGAGACTAAATCCGAGGTTAGGTTCCTTTTTGAAACCCTTGCCCTAATAAAACGCACCTTACAGTAAGATTAATTCCCCGCAGCACAAGAGAGCTTTTTATTAAATTTCAACTTACCTATCTATGCTTAATCTTCATTTTCAAAAGCATCCTCATCATATAAAACATAAGTATCCGGCTTGGTCGGGTTTGAGAATATAGAAGCAGTAATTAAAGAAGTGTTACCGGTATTTCTAACCTGGTGTTTCGAATTTGATGGGAAAAGAACGGCATCTCCTTTCTTGAAAGAAGCCTTCTCCCCATCAACCCAGGCCTCACCTTGGCCCTCCAAAATTAAAATTACTTCTTCAATGTCTTTATGACTATGCATTGGCCGAACTACCGACTTTGCCGGGCAATTCATAATAGCAATCGAAAGTTTCTCACCTCCAATAGTCTCTGGTGTTACAATCCATTGTAGGTCGCGTCCCGGAAGTTTTATCGGCTTAATATCCCTTTGACTAACCACTCTAACTGGCACTTTACATCACCTCATAATTTATTGTGCGTTTCGGGGACCATTAGCGCTTTTCTTTTCAAGCAACATTTGGAAAGTTTTTCTTTGCTTGGAAACCCAATGAACAAAAACCCCTAGCTTCTCTAAAAACGCCCTAATAATTGAGAAGTAGTTTTAGGAATGGATTGTTCAACCGTCAGACTATATTTAGCAGAAACTATAATATTGATAATGTTATTAAGACTATGCCTGATAAGTATACGTTTACTTATTCTGCATTAAAAGTAAACAAATAAGTTTTTCTCATGGAATTATGTATTAAAATTACAACAAGACGGTTGAACAACCCATCCCTAAAAAACGTACAGTAAAAACCAACTAATTTTAGTAAATCTCGAAGAGTCAATAAGTACACATTAGCAATATAATTAATTATATAGTAAACGTTTACTTTGATTATAACATAATTTTTTTATATTAGCAATATGTTTATTATGTTTAAGCTTTTTGCGTTGTATCCTTTTTAAAAGTCCCAATACAAATATATAGTGTTTGACTGGTATTAGGCTATCAATATATTGTATCGGGATAATTAAAGCAAAAGACAACGCAAAAAGCCTGTGTTTCTATGTATCAAGTACTCGTTAGCAGCTTTTTCTTACAGAATCATCCGGTAATTGCTTTTACTGGTTTAACCAGTATTTTTTCTTTAGTTCTCGACAATACTTTTCGGCAATCGCACGGCCAGAACTTCCAGC
>CALCRD010000345.1 GCA_937894355.1 uncultured Bacillus sp. | reverse complement strand
GACCAAATTGTTGGTCGATAGCCTTTTACCCATGTGAAATATAGCGACACCCAGATCATCATCAAATGGGTATAAAAGAAATGAAAAAAGCGAAAATGCGGGAACTCGTAATTAACTAATGGTGTGAAAATAGCCTGTGAAGCTCCTAGTAGAGAAGTAAATAGCAAGATTTCATAGATCAGTTTATTCCGGGTTATTAATAAAACTACGGCTAAAATCAAACTAATACTGCATAATTCCAATGGAAAAGCATGGCTAGCATTCCAATTACCATTCACAAGCATCCAGATATGATAGGTTGTTTCTATTATTATTAAAGAAATGGCAATTCCGATTTCAACTAATCGCCACTTAGGGTTAGTCATTCTTGTTCTAAAAAGGTAAATTACTAAAGAAACGATAAATAGTAAAGCCATAATAACAAAGTGACTTGCAGAGAACATATTAAAATCAAATTCTTTGTAACTATCCCCAAAAAACCCCAATATTTCCCACCACCTTTTTGCTATATTACCACCATTTTAATTCCAGTCCAAGCTTTTTTGCGTTAATATGGATTTATGTTTGAGATTTTCAGGCCATTTGAAATGGATTAACAAGGGTGGCAAGAAAAGCTGCATCAATGACCTCTGAAGATTGGAAAGTGGTGTTATTTATGATTAAATGGTTTTCTGGAGTTACGATATTTTCCTCTGTTCAATGGCTGTTTTTTATTTTTACGAATACGGTTGTTGTTCCGATTTCGATTGCTACAGTGTTTGAACTACCCCCAGAATTGCTAGAGATGATGCTTAAGAGTTCGCTAATTTTCACAGGACTCGCCTGTATTTTTCAAGGATGGGTAGGGCATCGATTTCCGATTATGGAGGGACATTCTGGGTTATTATGGGGTGTAATTCTAAACTTAGGATTGTCCGCATCATCATTGGGGCTAAGCCTTTCGAAAATTGGTGGTGGGATAGCTACGGGAATTTTTTTCGCATGCCTAGTAACCATTATGATAGTAGTTTTTAATGGAATTCCATTTCTAAAATCAGTGTTCAGTCCCATGGTTATGACAGTATATCTTTTTTTGTTAACATTTCAGCTTATTTTTATCTTTTTTAAAGGGATGTTTCCGCTGGCACAGGATGGCACGATTTTGGTTCAAGAGAGCCTTTTCTCGTTGGTTATTGTTGTACTGGTGAGTGTGTTAAAAATAAAAGGAACTAAAATTTTAAGTAATTTTTCGATTTTGATTGGGATTATTGTCGGTTGGTTATTTTATGAAATATTGTTTTTAGGTGATGTTGGTCAAACAGTTCAAACTGTGGAAGTGGCCTTTAAATGGTTTCCGTTGGGAAAACCAAATCTCGAGATAGGTATCGTCGCCGTTTCTTTTTTTGCAGTACTCTTAAATTTAAGCAATACTGTAACTTCCATTAATACGGTGGGGAATTTTTATAAGAATGTCGTTATTTCCAACAAACAATATAGTTCTTCGATTGTTGTTACGGGTTTTTTTACTGGGATTGGAACATGTTTCGGACTTGTTCCGTTTACCCCTTTCACATCTTCAATTGGTTTTTTGCAAAGTACTCAAATTTTTAGGCGGGAACCCTTTTTTATTGGTGGGGGACTTATTACGCTGATAGGACTTGTTCCTGTGTTTACCTCTTTCTTGGCTACTATGCCGATTTCCGTTGGGAATGCTGTATTGTTTGTCGCCTATTTGCAACTTTTTGGCACAGCATATAATAGCCTTGAGGGTAAATTATTTAATTCTAATACAGTGTTCCGTTTAGCAGCACCGGTGTTAATTGGACTAAGTTTGATGAATATCCCTACTAGCGTTTTTTCAAGTCTACCGATGTTTGTTCAGCCATTTATCTCAAATGGGCTCATTATCGGAGTGCTGCTCTCGATTGTCTTGGAGAAAATAGTGAATTGGTCGCTGTTGGACCCATACCAGAAAAAAACATTCAGTTCAGAAGATTAATTTAAAAAAGCCCTTTCTCATAAAAATCGAGAAATGGGCTTTTTTTTAACGAAAAAATACTTTGTCGATGTTGTATTTTGCTTGGAGATTGTTAATGATATACGTTTCGTATATTTCTCTTTCCATTGGATCTTCAACAACGCAGACAGCAATTTTATAAACTTCATCACGGTGTGTTTTGATTGGGGACACAGTATCTTCAAAATGCTTTTTCACTCTTGGGCGTAATTTTCGGGCTTTACCAACGAACATTAGGTCATCATTAGCGTTGAAGAACATGATGATGCCACCTTTATCCCTAGGAATTCGGTGGTAATCGGTGAATCCGTATGTACTGCTAATGACAGCTTCTACGGGTTCGCCTAATTGTTTTTTTCTTGTAATTACAATATCCGGATTGGGTATTTCGATTTTTATCATGAAAAGTCACTTCCTGTTTTTTAATAATACTTTTATCATACGTTTATTTAAGCCTCAATTATAGCACAATAACGGAGAGCAGGTTAGTTTCATTCGAATTTTTGCGGAATTTGATTTTGTGTCGGGGATTTTGTTATTCATTCGAAAATATCCTCTAAGAAAATCCTTCTTTTCAATCAATAAACTTATTATCAAAAAACTTGTGACTTTTGTCATTGCGTATAATTTTAATAATCTTTAAACTTCTTTACATTGTACTTCATTGGTGGTGACGAATATGGAAATAACGAAACATTTACTTTTCAATCTTTCGCTTTTATTGGTACTATTATTCTTTTTTCAAATCCAAATTGAACGAAGGCTAATTGAAAAGAGACAAAAATTCATTCAATTTGGTTATGTTTTCTTAGCAATCACCTTATGCATGGTATTTTCATTTTATTTGAATCCGCAAATTAGAATTGATTTACGATTGATTCCTTTATTAATCGGGGGATTATATTTTGGATCTGGGTTAATTTTTGCTTGTTTTTCGATTTTGATTCGTGCATTCATCGGGATAGACTCAGGGTTTATGGTTACTGTGGTTGTAAGTTTAACGCTCGGTGTTTTCTTACATTTCTTAAAGCCATTTTTCTTGAAGCAGTCAAAGCCTAGGCGCTATATTGTGTTAATCTTTTTTAGCATGGTTAGTTCAGTTTTTTTTCTTGTAACCATTCACTATCTGAATCATCCTAATCACCCTGTTTTTGATATAGAATTTTTGCTAGCCTATGTTATTGTATCTAGCGTTGGTGCAGCAATCATTGCCTATGCAATTGAATCTGTTCAATATAACCGGAAAATGCGTGAGCAAATCATAAAAGCAAAACGAATCGAAGCTCTAGGCCAAATGGGAGCGGCGATGTCTCATGAAATTCGTAATCCACTAACATCCGCAAAGGGGTTTCTGCAATTTATAAGTGAAGATAAGACACTTAATCAGAACCATTCAGAATATATTGGTATTGTAATGCAGGAGTTAGACCAAGCAGAGGAAGTGATAGCCAATTACTTGACCTTTGCCAAACCCTCCATGGGAAGCGTCGAGGATATTGATATTCGTGTTAGTGTAAAGAAAGTTTTGACGGAGCATTCTTCCTTAATAGAAAATAACCAAATTGTGGTGGAAGAAACTTTGAACTCTGTAAGCAGCATTCAAGGTGATAAACAAATGCTAGAACGGTGTTTTTACAATTTATTAAAAAATAGTATCGATTCAATGCCCGACGGGGGTAGTTTAAACATCCTTATCAACGAAACCAAGAAGGAAATCAAGCTTACGGTTACGGATACGGGGTATGGGATGACAGAGGAACAAATCAACCGTTTAGGTGAGCCGGTTTATAGTTTAGATGAAGAGAATGGAACAGGTCTAAATATGATGATGGTACATAGTGGTATTAGAGCAATGAATGGAACCCTAGATATCCAGAGCAAACGTAATGAATGGACGATCTATATCGTTTCTATTCCAAAATAAAGAAAGAACGAGGTGAATTTTATTTTGCACCCCGTTCTTTTTTTTAGGCTCTTTTCTCAAACTTTGTTGCTTTTAAAGATGAAAACGAAGTGTTTAGACTACGTTTAGACAGTAAAACAGCCAACATTGGTGAGAAAAGAGCTGCAAATTTACTTTCAAGCGACAAAATAGCTGTTAACTAGTAAAAATCGGGTTTAAGATTTTAACAACAATCTTTACGAAAACAGCCTTTTTTTATTAGCTAATTTAGAAATTAAGTATATTTTCTAGATACAAGTCTTATCCCGAGTGGTTGCATTCTTGGTTTGCTTAACAAGTTGATGCCCAAAAACAGCAACACCTGCCGCAATAATTCCGTTTAATATAGATTCGAAATTAAACCCGAATGCTATAAAGGCAATTCCAATAGAAATAGCTAATAAAATCCAAATAATTGACCAGTCAGGGATAAACGGAGTTTGCTTTAAGGCAAACCCAATAATCCATAGGGCTGGGATAAATAATAAATAATTTTCATTCAAAAATTGTATTAAGTCCATAAATGCACCTCCTATTACATGGTTACTGGTAGTGTATTAAAAATAAAAGTATTTGATAGTGGAATAGCCCTTTATGCAAAAAAATTTTCTGACCATGTCCTTTACCTCAGTTTGTTTGTATATAGAAGGTGAGAGGAGGTGAAAGAAAATGGCTCAAGGGATTTTAAAAGACACTCAGATGCGCCTGGTTTTTGAAACGGGTTTGGATGAACATGGAGAACCAGTATTAAAAAGCAAAAATTATAACAATGTTAAAAAAGATGCTACTACCGACCAGGTTTTTCAGGTAGCTCAGGCTTTAGCAGGTTTGAGTAGCTACACACTCAATTCGGTGGAACGGAATGATAGCTTTGATATCATTGCGTAACAAAACGATCATGAGTAGTAACCCTAACCAATGATTGAAATTGAAGCGGATTGGAGGTGAAGAAATGGCTAAAACGCTGGAATTATTATTTGGAACAGAAATTGGAAAACAGGCGAGTGTTTCGCTTGACCAGCCTAAAGAACCGATTGATTCTGTTGCGGTTAAAGCTGCAATGGAAGCGATTATTGCTTCTAATGCTTTGTTTACGGTAAATGGCAATCTTACTGTGGTAAATGGAGCAAGAGTGATAGACCGTAATGTAACATTGTATGAAATATAATGTGACATTCATCAAATGCGGGGCAACTTTTTCACTAAGAGCCGGTTTCAGATTTTGAAACCGGTTCGTTATTTTTAACAGAAAGGAGCACCATATCACCGATATGAATTGAATTTGTTTAGGAAGGGGGGAGAAATTGTGGAGCAGTTTATTCCTTTCATAAGCGAGGTTGGCTTTCCAATAGTTGTAACACTGTATTTGTTACACAGAATTGAGGCAAAACTTGATACAGTTGTAAATTCTATCCAAGGCCTTCCAGAGCGGTTGAAAGAACAAATAAAGCCTAGCATTTAGTGACTTGACACGTTGTAATTGGTAAAAGGTTATACAACCCTTTTGCATCGTGTTACCCTTTTGCAAAGGCTTGTTCAAAAGTTACGAAGAGCTCGTGGACACAAGCTGCAAACGTCTAAAAAAAAATAATTTGTAAAAACAAGTTAACAGTTCAGCCATTAAGGTTGAACTGTTTTTTAATGTATAATGGAGAGAAGTGAGTGAGAAGAAAAATGAGAGGTGATTGGCTTGAAATTCTTTCATACTGCGGATTGGCATCTCGGTAAACTAGTTCATGGAATTTATATGACCCAGGATCAAAGAGAAGCACTTAAGCAATTTGTCCAGCTTGTAGAAGAGGAAAAACCTGATGCGATTGTAATCGCTGGAGATTTATATGACCGTTCTGTTCCACCAACAGAAGCGGTAGAGCTTTTAGATGAAATGCTTTATAAACTTAATGTCGAATTAAAAACTCCAATTGTCGCCATTTCCGGGAACCATGATAGTGCAGAACGGTTATCGTTTGGCAGCTCGTGGTACCGCAATAGTGATTTTTACTTAACTGGAAAGCTGGACAAAGATTTCCGTCCGGTCCATATTAATGGCGTGAATTTTTATTTAGTTCCTTATGCCGAGCCAGGGATTGTCCGCGAATTATTAGAAAATGACGCGGTTCATACACATCAAGAGGCGATGCGAGCTATTATTGATAAAATAGAAAAAAATATGAATCATCGTGAGCCAAATGTGTTCGTCGGCCATGCGTTTGTCCTAGGTGGACAAGTTTCCGATTCTGAACGAACTCTTTCTGTGGGGGGATCAGGTTGTGTTGGTGCAGAATTATTTGCCCCATTCTCATATACAGCACTTGGCCATCTTCATAGTCCGGATGCGATTCGCCACGATACCGTGAAATACTCAGGATCATTGTTAAAATATTCTTTTTCCGAAGCAAAACAAAATAAGTCGATTTCGATTATTGAAATGAATGAAAACGGCGAATTCGAACAGCGCTATCGTTCGCTAGCGCCTAAGCTCGATATGCGTGAAATTGAAGGACATTTAGAAGAATTGTTAGATCCGAGTTTTTATGAAAAGCAAAAATGTGATGATTATTTAAAAGTTACCCTATTAGATGATGGTGCATTGTTAGATCCGATTAATAAATTACGGCAGATTTATCCCAATGTACTTCATTTGGAACGGAATATATCGCTTAAAGATATGAAAAAGAAGCAGAATTTCGCGGTGGTAAAAGAAGAACGCAAATCAGAATTAGAATTGTTTGAACAGTTTTACCAAGAAATGACGACCGCAGATTTTACTGATCAAAAACGTGAAGCCATTAGTGACGTTATTGAAAAAGTGCATAAAGAGGTAGGTGATCATAAATGAGGCCGATTAAGCTGATGATGCAAGCGTTCGGTCCGTATGCTGGCGAGGAGAATATAGACTTTTCTATTCTCGGTAATCGGACCATGTTCGTTATTTCTGGAAAAACGGGGTCAGGAAAGACGACAATTTTTGATGGAATTAGCTATGCTATCTACGGAAAAGCTAGTGGTGAGGATCGTAATGGACCTGAGCTACGAAGTCAGTTTGCTAGTGAAGAAATGACGACCGAAGTGGCGCTCGAGTTCACTTTGCGACGAAAACGATATTATATATGGCGTTCGCCCCAGCAAAATAGGAAAAAGAAGAGTGGCGAAGGCTACACCCTAATAGGGGCAAAAGCAGAGTTATACATATACGATGATGAAGGGAATAAAACACTACTTGCAGCCAATGTTCGGGATGTTGATGAGCGGATAAAAGAAATCATGCTCATTGACAGTAATCAGTTTCGGCAAATCCTAATGATTCCGCAAGGCGAATTCCGCAAGCTATTAACTTCGGATAGTAAGGATAAGGAACAAATATTGCAAAGGCTATTCCACACGGAAATATATAAACGAGTGGAGGAAAAGCTGAAGGAAGAAGCGACTGAATTAAAACGGACGGTTGAAAAGCAAATCGAAGACCGCAGTATGGCCATTCGCGGAATCCAAGTACTATCAAATGAAGAATTAACAAGCTATCTTGAAGCTGAAAGTGTTAATGATACGTTAATACTTCCTCTGCTTAAAAATGAAATTGGTACAATGGAATCGAAGCTAACTGAGTTAAAACATGAAACGGCAAAAAGACAATCTGAACGAGATCAGCTGCAACAAAGTATTTACGAAGCTGAATTAATTGTTAAACAGTTGAAGCTGAAAGATGAGCTCTTAGTAAAAAAAGATGAGCTTGAAAACCAAAAAATTGAGTTTGATCAAAAAGAAACGGAAGTACTCCGCGGTCAAAAAGCCGCTTTACTCGGTAAACAAGAAGAAATTTGCCATCACTTAAAGTCCGATTTAGATCAGGCCAAGAAAAATCAGGAATTGCTTACTGCTAAGGCAGAAAGGCTTGCTAATTTTTTAGAGGAGCTTGCAAAAGGAGTAGAGGTAGAGCGAGCACGTGAACCTGAGCGCCAAAAGGCAGCTGATGATGTCAAGACGCTGCAATTGATGAAAGACGATGTATATTCGTTTGCCAATATGGAATCTCAAGTCAATATACTTAGGTTGAAGCTATCCGATTCGAAGAAACTTCTCACACAGACTGAAGAGCAAAGAAATGACACTGATAAATCATTGCTTACTCTACAAGATGAATTAAAAGGAATCGAACAGGGACAGTTGTTGTTCCTAGAAAATAAACGAAAAATGGAATTATTAGAGGATGAGCTAGAACGGCTGATAAAGTATGAAGGCTTTCAAAGTCGCTATAAGCAGGCAAAGATAGCTCTAGAAACCCGAAAAGGAAACTATCAAAACAGCAATCTGCGCTTATTAGACGCAAAGTCGTTAGTAGAAGAACTTGAACGAAAATGGTTGCAAAGTCAGGCGACCATTCTTGCTAGTCAGCTCCATGAGGGTGAGGCATGTCCAGTATGTGGCTCGAACCACCATCCTCAACTAGCTTCCTCTTTAGCTGGCTCTGTTCCGTTAGAAGCAGATATTAAGGCTGCAAAATTGCAGGTAAAAAAGATAGAGTCTGTAAAGAGTGAAGCGGAGTCGGCTTATTATGAAAGTCAGTCAACTCATAATTCGCTTGAACAATCATTAACCGACTTAAAGAATGATCTGATGTTGAAACGGCCGGATTTTTCAAATGAAACGTTTGATTTTATTAAAAGTACGGTTCAGGAAGAACGAACCAAAATAAGACTTGTTCAAAATGCATTATCAGAAAAAATAGGTCGGATGAATGCGCTCACCACTAAAATCAAAAATTTGGAACAAATGAAGCTGCAGTTAAACGAAAAATTTCAGGGCATACAAGACGTAATTCAAGATGTGACGATTGAATTCACTGAAAAAAGGACGACGTTAGAGCGAATGGTTGGTCAAATTCCTGAGGCGCTTCGTACGATTGCTGCGTATGAAAGTAAGTTGAAACAATCAGTTGAAATCCAGCAAACAATGCAAACACACTGGGAAAATATCCAAAAACAGTATCAAGAAACAAGAGAAAGCTATGCAACTGAAAAAGCACGACTAGAAACGATATCACACCAAGCCACTGAAACTTCAGAAAAGCTAGCCATTGAAAGAGAAGCATTTAAACAAAGATTAGCTGAACAAGGCTTCGAATCCTATGGTCACTATGAGAGAGCTAAAAAAAGTGAGATAGCCCTAAAACAAATTTCCGAAGCAGTCCGTGCTTTCCGTGAGGAACTCCGGTCCATCACCGATCGTCATTTTGAGTTGGCTGAAATGCTGAAGGATGTTAAACCACCAGATTTGGAGAAATTAAGCCTAGCGTTTGAGACAGTGAATAAACAACTTTCCACCATTCAGGATGAATTCACCGACTTATTTATGAAAAAAAGAAGAAATGAAGACATTCTTGCTAAGGTTGAGCGGATAAATCAACAATTAAAGGATTTAGAAAGTCGCTATAATTTAATCGGCCATTTATATGAAATTACAAAGGGACAAAACACTTATAGGATTACCTTTGAACGCTTTGTCTTAGCGGCATTTCTAGATGATATTTTAGAGCAAGCCAATTTACGGTTAACTAAAATGACCAGTGGCCGTTATCAGCTGTTAAGAAAGACGGACCGTTCTAAAGGAGCTGGTCAAAGCGGACTTGAATTATTAGTCTTTGATCAATATACTGGGCAAGAGCGTCACGTTAAAACTCTATCTGGAGGAGAAAGCTTTAAAGCAGCATTATCACTTGCCTTAGGGTTAGCTGAGGTTGTTCAGCAGCATGCAGGTGGAGTGTCACTTGAAACGATGTTTATTGACGAAGGCTTTGGAACATTAGACCCAGAATCATTGGATCAAGCCATTGAAGCATTAATTGATATCCAGAGTAGTGGCCGGTTAGTTGGAATTATCTCTCATGTCCCCGAACTAAAAGAACGTATAGATGCGCGACTTGAGGTTTTTTCCACACAAACAGGAAGTCGAACAGAATTTCAAATAATGAACTAACATCATGATATAAAGTAGGTGTCGGATTTGGAAAAAAGATATTTTACTATCGGAATGGCTGGTCATATTGATCATGGGAAAACTTCTTTAACTAAAGCCTTAACCAACGTAGATACTGATCGGTTAAAAGAAGAGAAAGAACGGCAGATTTCCATAGAATTAGGTTTTGCGCCTCTTTTTGAGGATGAAGAGATTCAAATTTCGGTAATTGACGTTCCAGGTCATGAACGCTTTATTCGGCAAATGATAGCTGGTGTCGCTGGTATTGACTTGGTTGTCCTTGTTGTTGCTGGAGACGAGGGGGTAATGCCACAAACAAGAGAGCATTTAGATATTCTAGGTTTTTTGGGGATTCGCAATGGGATCGTGGCAATTACGAAAATCGATAGAGTGGATGAGGAATTCATTGACCTAGTCAAAGATGATATTTTTGAAGAATTACAGGGAACTGTATTCGAAAATTCCCCTTATGTTCTTGTGGACAGTCTGTCAAAAAAAGGAATCGATGAGCTAAAAAAATTGATTATTGATACTTTGAAGGAACTAGAAATGCGCGATGCAAAAGGTGCGTTTCGACTGCCAATTGACCAAGTCTTTACTGTTAAGGGACAAGGGACAGTGGTTCGGGGAACCGTATATGAAGGAAGCGTTGAAGAAGGTCAGGCCCTGATGGTTATGCCGAAAGGGATTGAAGTCCGGGGTAGACAGCTTCAGGTTCATCATAAACCAGCCAAGAAGGCGTTTGCGGGGCAACGCGTTGCGATTAATCTTTCTAATGTGACCAAAGAGGACTTAGAGCGCGGTGATGTAGTCGTTTCTTCAGAGCATTTTAACGTAACTCGGTCCATCGATGTAGCCATCCGAATGGTTGAGGACCTAGATTATATGGTAAAGCAACGGATGCCAATTAAATGCCATATCGGCACAGCAGAAGTGATGGGGCGAATTGTATTCTTTGACCGAAATGAATTAAAGGAAGAGAATGGGGAAATCCTTTGCCAGCTTCGTTTAGAACATGAAATTGTCACCAAAAGAGGCGATCGCTTTATTATTCGGCGACCTAGTCCGCAAGAAACGATTGGTGGCGGTTGGGTTATAGATCCAAGAGGAGAAAAATATCGTTTTGGTGTTCAAACTATCGAGGAGCTAGAAAAGAAGAAAGTGGGTACACCAAAGGAGCGGATAATCGCTGCCTTAACGGAAGGAAAAAGCTTAATCCTTTCTGAGTTAATCAAAAGAACTGCTTTAGAAGAAGAAACTTTAACAGCAGAGTTGGCTAGTCCGGAATTCTTGCTTTATAACGGAAAAGAATACACGCTTCAATCACTAGTTATGCTAATTGAGGATGATTTATACGACCGCTTAGGAGATTTTCATAACGCATATCCGATGAAGCAAGGGAGTAATAAGGCTGAACTGCTACAAACGATGCAAAAATCCTATCCAAAACAGTTACTTGATTATGTTATCGAGCATGGAGTTGGCAATGGTACGTTTGGAAGAAAGGAACAATTTGTATTCCTTAAAGAATTTAGCCCACATGTACCACCAAACTGGCAAAAACGAACAGAAAATATGCTGGTAGACATCAAAAAAGATGGCATGAAGGTTCGCTATTTGCATGATTATTTTAAGGATGCTGGAATCCCAGATCAGTTATCAGGGGACTTAAGACGGTTTCTTGAAGAGCAAGGCTTGCTGGTTGGGTTAGATGAACAATATTATTGGCATGGCGATATATTTAATGATGCTGTCGCGGCAATGCGGAGCAAAACTGATTCAGAATTTGAAGTCGGTGCTGCAAAAGAGGTTCTCGACCTATCGCGCAAATATATGATTCCATTTTTAGAACGTCTTGACGCCAAAGGCTATACAAAGCGTGTGGAAAATAAACGGATTTGGAAAGATTAACTTATTGGTGAGCGTTTTAAATGGCATCTGCCCAGGCTAAAGTATGGCGAATGCCGCTTTTTTGCGGGTATTGCTGACCTTTTTAGTGGTGTAAACTTCGGCGAACAAGGGAGAGCCCGAAAAGCGGTTTTGTGTCCGAAGATGAGTAAACTTCGGACAAGTGAGAGCCCGAAAAGCGGTTTTGTGTCCGAAGATGAGTAAACTTCGGACAAGGAAGAGCTCGAAGAGGAGGTTTGTGTCCGAAGATGAGTAAACTTCGGACAAGTGAGAGCCCAAAAAGCAGTTTTGTGTCCGAAGATGAGTGAACTTCGGACAAGGAAGAGCCCGAAAAGCGTATTTGTGTCCGAAGATGAGTGAACTTCGGACAAGGAAGAGCCCGAAAAGCAGTTTTGTGTCCGAAGATGAGTGAACTTCGGACAGGGTAGAGCCCGAAACGCGTTATTGTGTCCGAAGATGCGTAAACTTCGGACAAGCAAGAGCCCAAAAAGCAGTTTTGTGTCCGAAGATGAGTGAACTTCGGACAGGGGAGAGCCCAAAAAGCAGTTTTGTGTCTGAAGATGAGTGAACTTCGGACAAGTGAGAGCCCAAAAAGCAGTT
>CALCRD010000344.1 GCA_937894355.1 uncultured Bacillus sp. | reverse complement strand
AACAGAAACGGTTTCCGGGGGACATCTCAACTGGTTTCACGATGGATTTCATTCATTCGGTACTATCTTTCGGGTGGGTACCATCGGGGGAATTGGAGGAAAGATTATTCCGTCCTGCTGGAATAAGCGTAAAGTACGGAAAATGAGTTACCTACCTATATTGAAGCCGTATCTGCCTGTGGCGTGTATTGATGGTTTGCTGATGGCCACCCAATATGATCTACCATGGCGTGAGGAGCTGTATGGAGGCTTCATTTATTATGAGGGCCCTCAATGTCTAGAGTTTATAAAAAAAGGCTATCGTGTTGTGGTACCCAGGCAAAAGGAGCCATGGTGTCTACACGTTGGGGCAGATAGAAGTAAGGAAGACGATGAGAAATATCATAAAAGCTTCCGTCAAGTTATGGATATATTCAAAAAGGAGTACAGCGCATTTTTGAATAAGAACATAAAAGATATTGAGGCTGTTGTTTCAGGCAGAGGGCAAAATCTATGACAAATATCTTAAGATATTAAAAAAGAGTCGAGAAAACAAGGGTTTCTTGCCGGAATGGTAGAATAGTAATAGTAATCTTGCAAAAAAGTTTTTTGAGAGGTGCATTATGGTCGAGCTGTCGATAGTTGTAGTTACTTATAAGACAAAGGAACTTGTAATTAATTTTCTTACCTCAGTTGAGAGAGAGCTTGAAGCTTCTGGCTTAGCTGCTAAAATAATTGTTGTGGATAATGCATCCCAAGATGGTACTGTGGAATCGGTCAGGGATAAGTTTCCCGAAGCTATTGTGATCGCAAACAATGAAAATTCAGGACCTGCTAAAGCTTTTAATCTTGGAATCAAAGAGGGTATTGACTCGAAATATGTGCTTGTTTCCAATAGTGATATTCAGGTTTTGCCAGGGACAATAAAAGTAATGTACGAATATCTTGAGGCTAATTCTGATGTAATGGGTGTTAGCGGTCCCCTGTTAAATGAAGATGGTACACTTCAGCAAACACGGACGCAAATTATGGGTTTTAAATCTCCTAAATGGGATCAGCCTTTTCAAGTAGAGTTTGTTGGAACTACTTTCGCACTTATTCGCAGGGAAGCGTATCTACAGTTAGGTGGATATGATGAGAATTACTATTTCTACAACGAGGACCTAGATTGGGCAGAACGAGCTAAAAGACAGGGGCTACCCTTTATGGCTTTGCCCAAGGCAAAGGTAATTCACTTTTTAAGCAAAGGAATGGTACAAAATCGTTCTCGTATAATGAGAGAGCTATATTGGAGTAACATCTATTATTTTAAAAAGTTCTATCCAAAAATAAGTTGGCTAGTTTATCGCATTCTTTCATTGGAGATTCACTTTAACATAGCTAAACTAAAGAAACAACTGCGCAAGCTTGAAGTCAATCATCAGCAAGATCTAGAACAGCAAATGCAAGATCTGGTTGTTGCTAAAAATCGTATGAAGAAACACTATACTAATTCTCTTGAACCGAAAATACCGTTTTGGGGGCAGATGTAGTAGAATGGATCCAAAAAAAATAGCATTTATCGCTTGCGTAAATGATGAGGAACTATATTCTCGTTGCAAAGAAAACATAGATAAGCTGGAGATACCAGAGGGTTATTCCATCGAGATCCAAAAGATTGTTGGAGCCGGGGGGATGCCTTCTGCATATAATCAAGCTATGCAAAAAACAGATGCCAAATATAAGGTTTACCTTCACCAAGATACTTTTATTTGTAACCCTAAAATGCTCTTTGAGATGTTGGAGTTGTTCCGCGCTAATCCTAAGATAGGGATGTTGGGGATGGTAGGCGGTACTAGGCTCCCTAAGGGAGGCATTTGGTTTGAGGACGGTCTACATTCATATGGGAAGGTAAGGGAATATCGTCGAAGCGGTATCAAGTTAATTGGCGATCTTTTTGGTCGAAGAGAGACAATACAACGGTTTTTACCAGTTTGGGGAAAATATAAACCTGTACTTGTCATCGACGGACTACTTATGATAACCCAATACGATATCCCCTGGCGCGAAGACTTATACGATAGTTTCCTCTACTACGAAGGTCCTCAGAGCCTAGAGTTCATCAAGGCTGGATATCTGGTAGCTATACCTGGATTGAAAGACAAAGATATTTGGTGTATGCACTGGGGACCTCAAAGTGAGCGTACAGCAGCTGATCACGAAAAAATGTGGAAGGGAATTAGAGAAAACACAAAGATTTTCGTTAGCGAATATAGTGATTTTATCGATAAAAATATAAAAGATATTTTGAGGAAATATGTCTATAATGATTCTTCTACCAAGTAATCGTTGATGATTTCTCCAAAATCCACGATAAACGAGAAAAGGAAGTAATCGAGAGTGTCCTGCTGTGCCGTCATGATAGCGGCTTCCTCGCTAAACTGCAAACCCAACAGCCCGTAAAGTATTTGGATTATGCGGAACAGCTTTTCCCGGTCTGTGGGCGTGTTCATGGATATGAGTATGTCTGTGAGGCGATTTATGATTTCCATATCCTTACCCGTGGATACCCATACCATTTCAGCGAAAGGCTGTGTAACGGCTCTGGCAACAAGGTAGTTTTTGTCCTTACATATCTCGCTAGATGAGGTGAGGATGCCTTGTTTACACAATATGTTTCCAGCAAATTTCCCTCCGCTCTTATTTGCAGTATGATAGAAAATAGTATATATAATATTCATGTCGATTTAATATAAAAATTTTCTTTTGAAATGGGTGTTGATATATGCAAGTGATAGGTATTCGGGCATCTGCTCAAGAGGTCCGTTATGCAATATTAGAAAAGGATGCAACAGGTCAAATAGTTTTCAGAAATCAAAATGAAGAACACTGCTTGCGTTATCCCTCCACTGCGCAGGAAGTTGGAGATAAGCTCTTATGGGTAAAGCGAGAGTTTGAACGTATTTTCAGGCAAAATTTCAATATTGATACAGCAATCATTAAAATTAACGAGTTTGACGGAACTGAAAACAATGCTAAAAGAGAAACATCATACGTAGACGCAATTATTTTTCTGATATGCACTGAACTCTGCATTCCAATACATAAAAAGCTCTATTCTCAGATTTGCACCACTTCAAGGCAAACAAAGGAACACGCTGAACAACGGGTAGGTAAGACTGATAAATACTGGAATAAAACTATTGCAGATGCAATCAACTGCGCCTTTTGGGAAATAAGGGAGGCGTAAATGGCTTATTCAACTGGTGATAGAATATACAAATACATCCTTGAAAACCGTATTGGC
>CALCRD010000343.1 GCA_937894355.1 uncultured Bacillus sp. | reverse complement strand
GGGCAGGGCTAAGAGTTCTTGGTAGTTATCATAAACTTTGGGGATGCTGTAGCAGTTCGCAAGTTTTTCAGCACGCTGAGGATCCAGATCAGCGATTGCCACAACCTCTGCCCCCTCCATAGAGGAGAGCGCAGGCAGATGGCCGTATTCTGCCACTGTGCCTGCGCCCAAAAGACCAATTTTAATGGATTGCATTTTCTCGCTCCAGTTTTATAGAATGATGGTTTTTCCTTTTTTTGCCGATTCCAGTTCTGCCCTTGTTACTGCAACACTCTGTTTTGCAGATTCTGCGGTGACAGTCTGGGGTGATTGGTTTTGTGAAAGACAATCAATATAGTATTTAATCTCGTTGAAATATCCGCCCAGATCTGAGATATTGCCACCGGAGGCAGCCCCTTCTGTGGTCTCTTTTGATAGCTCAACTTTGTAAGCGTCTGCATCATAAGGGTAAACTACAAGATCTGTGCCGTCAAATGAGATTACAGCCTGCTGGCAAATAACGCGATATTGCATTTTAAAGGGGAAGGATTGAGGATAGTTCCAGCCACATTCCCCTACCACCATCAGATCTTGGTATTGGTATTGGGTGGAGATATGGCTCATTCCATACTGATCTATAACCCCGCGGCTTGTGACGGCCTGGGGCTTGCCCAATAAATAGAGAATAAAATCTGTGTCGTGGATATGCATATCAAAAGCAGCACCACCGGATCTTGCAGGATCCAAGAGCCAATTCTCCCAGCCCCAGGTAGGTAGGGGACTGAGTCTTGAGAACCATGCTCCCTGAACTTCACCAAATGTTTTCTTCTCGACAGCCTCTTTCAAATACTGATATTCAGGCCAAAAGCGGATGCATTGGCCCACCATGATCTCAACTTGGGCCTCCTCTGTAGCCGCGATAATCTTATCAGCAGACTCAAGGTCCAATGTGAATGGTTTTTCGCAGAAAATATTAAACCCGAGCTTCGCAGCTTTCAGGGCATATTCAGTATGGAGTAATGTGGGCAAGCAAATATCAACTAGATCTAAGTTGAGTGCATCATCGTGCAAAAGTTCATCAGCATCTGTATATACTTTGGCGCCATGGCTTTGGGCTAACTCTTCTGCCCTTCCCCTATCCAGATCGCAGACTGCAACTAGCTTTGCATCGGAGAGAAGACTGTAGACGTTGCTGTGCATGGAGCCCATAAAGCCCGCACCGATAAGCCCTACTTTGATCATTTTCTTCCGCCTCCCTTAGCTAAGATTTCATCTAGGGCCCGGGAGGTGTTGGCAATTCTTACTTCCGGGTAATGCTGATAGAGTGGAATCATCTCTGCTGTTGCCCAGCCCCTATAGCCAACTTCCTCGAGGGCTGCTATTACCTCAGGCCAGTTTACATCACCTTCCAGTAGATCAACGAAGCCTGCATCTGCCCCGGCAGATCGTCTGTAGTCTTTAAAGTGAACTTTTTTGATTCGATCACCTAAAATTCTAATCCAATGCTCTGGATACCCGTTTTGCATGGCATTGCCAATGTCGAAGTAGACACCAACATATTCGCTGCCGATCTCGTCGATAAATTTTTTCAGTTCAATTGGACTTAGAAAAAGTTTGTTCCAAACGTTTTCGATGGCGATGGAGACTTTATATTTCTCTGCCACCGGCACCAGACTTCGAATTCCCTCAAGACATTTGTTATATGCCACGTCATACGGAACAACGGGAGCTGCAGGATCGAAGAAAATATCAACAGCGCCTGGAATCACTAAAACACCATCAAGATTAAGGTAGGAACCAAGCTCCAGCATTTTTTCAATAAGTGTTCTTCCCCGCTCTACATCCTCAGGCTTTTGACTTGTGAAGTTCGTACCCCAAAACTCTACAGAGGCAAGGCCTGAGATTTCAATCCCAATCTCTTCAGCATCGCGCAAGATTTGCTCCATATCCTCTTTTGTAGACTCGGTGTTGATGGTTCCCTGATAATAAACACCAAGCTCCACTCCCTCGTAGCCGAGGTTCTTTGCCTTCTGGAGGCACTCTTTGATATCCGCCGTACCCTCCAGCCCTCCTGGAAAAGACCAATAGCTAATTGCTTTTCTCAATCTTCTCCCCTCCCTGAGTAATTAATGAATTATTCCTACTTTAATTATAGAGGTTAAGAAGGTGTGTGTATATGGAGCAAATCGAGAAATATAGCACTATTTCTAGAGGATAACTAGAAATGTTATAAATATCTAGACCTCTTTGGAAAGTTGACTGGAGATAGACACAAAAAAAGGGCTGTCTCTTCCCAAGACAAGCCCATGATTTGCTAAATTAGCTTTTCATCGAAAGCAAAAACACCTGTAAACTGAATCCTGCGAAATTATTCTCCTAGCAATATTTTTTCCAGCTTTAAGGGTTCAATATATACTCCGTCCTTGTATGCCCTCATATTGCCTCCTGAAATTTCATCTATTAAAGCTATCTCCCTATTTTTTCCTAATCTGCCAAACTCCAGTTTAATGTCATATAACTCTAAACCTTTTTGGGATAGTTCAGCTTTTACAACTTCACAGATCTCCAAAGTTAGCTTCTTCAAAATACGATATTCATCCTCGGATAAGATTCCTAACATCTGTAGGGCATCGCTGGTGATTAAGGGATCATTGCGTTCGTCATCTTTAAGTGTAATTTCTACCAGGCCGTCGAGGGGTTGTCCCTCTTCAACGTATTTTCCATAGCGACGGAGAAAGCTTCCCACTGCTCTATATCTGCAGATGACTTCAATTCCTTCTCCGAATAACTCTGCTTGTTTTACCGTCATTGTGGATTCGGCTAAATTTGTCTCAATAAAATGCGTGGAAATTCCTTTGCCTTCTAATACCTTGAAAAAGTGTGTAGTCAAGCGAAGTGCTGCATTTCCAGCTCCTTCCATAGTTAAGCCTACGGTGTTTGCTCCCGGATCGAATACACCATTCTCCCCGGTAACATCATCTTTAAACTTCAAAAGATAGTTGCCATCCTCTAAAACATATACGTCTTTTGTTTTCCCTTTATTAATTAACTTCATTCAACAAACTCCTTTCGTTTGATCTAAAAAATCTCGGGTGCTATTCTTTTACCTTCAGCTCCGAGATAAATTATACCACAAAAACCCAATCCATTACATATAAATATTTGGATTGACCATATTCTTATAGGGATTCATTCTGCTATAGAGGAGCATCTCTATTCTCTTGCTATTCAACTCATTATTTGCATGACTGGAGCTAGGTTGGCTCTATTAGTTTCTCATTGTCGACCTTTTAAGGACAAACCGATGCTAACGAACACCTTGCAACTAAATTACTACCGTCTGAAAGTTGGTAGTTTCCTAATGCTGCGGGAAGTTTTCTTGCGATCTTCAAATTCTAAAATTATCTCTTTTGCCTGTTAATGAACTTTCATCACTTTTCAGTCACCGTTATATTACTATAAAGGGTGTTAAAAAACACCCCTTATAGTAATATAAGCCAATAGGTAGCTCAATTGTTCCTAGAAAATTAAAGTGGCCTATCCATATGAAACAGAAATATAAAATGCATAATCACTAGAAATTGGTCATTATTATATATCCGTTTTTATTCAAGGAAAAAGTAAAAACATCTTGATTATAATACTTTTGACATTCCTAATGATTAATCACCTACTGGGCTTTATTAACCGGATAGAATTTGATATCTTTAATTCGTCAATACAAATGTTAAAATCACCCTCTATATGCGACTTGCCACCAAGTTGCAGTGGGAAACTTATATTGTCTATACTTCCTATGCCTGAAATATTATCTTTAGCTTCCTCTTTTTGATCTATAAACAGAATTGAATCCCCTTTTCTATTGGCCACAACAGCAATATGATGCCACATACCGTCATTCAGCCATGACTTTCTGCTTATCAAATCAACTCTGTTATTGCCATCTGAAAATCTAACACACACCTTAAAACTATTACTTAGACCAATAATTGCACCAGGATTCGTAGTGTTGGTGTTGGTACCTCCTGTAGAGAAAACGTTATACCATCTAGGATGAGATGAGGGATCTACCTTAAGCCAAAATTCGATTGTAAAATCAGTATCTGAACCAAAGTCAAAAATACCTGTATTGGCAATTTCAACAACACTGTCTATCTTATCTAAACCAATAGCGCTACCGCTCTTACCATCAACCCATTTTGCGCCTAACAACATCCCATCATTTTTATACTTAGATGCATCACTTGCCAATTTTCCTTTTCCTTCATCAAAACTTAAATATAGAAGAGTATTATCATCCACTTTAGCGAATGAATTGCTAATAAAAACAGTCATTAAAACAGTCACGATCGCAATAATTTTTTTCATCTTGATACCTCCATTTATTTATCAAAAGGTTAAGGGATTTTAAGCCCTCCCTCTCATGGAAACGGACTTGAATCTCTCAGCTCATCTCCATCTTTTCCTTAATCGTCTACTACACTAGCTCTTTCTCAATGAAGCATTAGGTAGTTTGAAGCTCTGAGGGGCCATCGTCCACCACTTGGAAAATAAGCTACTGCATCTACGAAAAAATCATTCGAAATAAAGCACACCAAACAAAGCTGGTTGATCTAGGATTTTCTTCAATGGGGCCCAGGAGCTCCATTCACCGTTTGGTTTTTCGCCACGAGCAATATTAAAACGCCAGCTTTTAGCATTGCTATTATTTAACTCGGAAAATGGTATCTTGATTTCTACAGACCAATAATCTTTTTCTTTCTGTGTTGCTGCAACCCAATTACCATTATAGTCCACATTTTTGTTATAAGCTTCCCACTGGGTTCCAATTGGATTAACAATAAATTGATAATATGGATATTTTTCAGACAGCTCATCAATTCCTGGCGCTAAAAATATTTCCACGTCATCATCTTTCCACACAGGACCATCATGTTCAGTTATATAACTAAATATTTGATCCATATTTTTCTCATAGCAAGTAAAACCTAGATAAAGTGCCTCATCAGTATAGAAAATCTTAGTAATTGTTTTTTGCGTTGGCTCCCCTCCCGATAAAAGAATAAAATCATCGATGACTATCGCATTTTGCCACACATCCTCATCTAGTTTCCCATCCAAAATTGGGGTATTATTAAAATGATTTATTTTTACTACAGGAAGGTTATCACTTGAAATGAATTCCATTTCTTCCTCTTTTTTAGAAACCTCTTGAACATAATCCTCGTCTTCTATTATTAACGCAGGCTTACCTTCAAGACCTGCTTTTTTAATCATTTCCTTAGTAGCCTTATTATTAAAATACAAAGCACCAAGGTATGGATATTTTTTATCAAGCACTCTTAATAACTTCCAAGTATCCTGTTGTATTTGGAAAGAGTTTTGTCCTCTTATGGTTATTAGCTTACCGCTGTTAGAGATAAATATACCATTTTTTAAACCATCATTGCTCTTTTCAAATACAATCGTATGTTCAGTAGGATCAACTCTAATCCCCGTACGAATGGGTATTGTTTGATTTTCCTTAACTTCGAAATACCCTTGAAGCATCTGAGCTGCAGCTTTCTCCCTAATGTCGGCCTCGCTAGATATAAGTATTTCAGCATCAAGATAATTAAATCCTAGGAGTGCATCTTCACTTGCTTTAAAAATACTTGACTGATATATCACCTTTATTATATTAGTTCCTTCCACTAACAATGCCCTATATGGATGTGATATTATTTGATCGTTGACAATCAACTCCGAGATTCTCCAATCAACTGAATCGGATGGTGAAAATTCAACGTTTGTATCTTTATTACTTTCTAATACAAAGATGAATTGATTCTTATCAATGGCTTTTTGTCCAGAAGAAACGCCTTCTAATTTAACTTCCTCATCATCAATTTTTATTCCAAGAGGAACGATTGTGATCATATTCTGTAGAGGAGCAATAGTTGCTTCAAATGAAGTCTCGCCCTTAACCAATGAGAACTCTAAAGAATTACCAAAATAATTCGCAGGCAAAATCTCAAACTCTGACAAATAACGATTCTGAACTTTCTCCTTCGTCGTTTTGCTTTCAGAAGTTGGATTAGAGATTACGATAGCACTCTTTAATCCAGTTCCGTATCGTTGTCTTAAAAATTCTTCACTACCTTTGGAAGCAGATAATGGCTCAAATCCCCTCATCTGGATGTCTAATATGGTCGGCATTTCCTGAATCATTAGCTCATTTCCAACAACAGCATTATATACTGGAATGAATCCATATTGATACGACGCTTGAATAATATTCCTAAGGTTGTTTTGATATAATAAACGAATTTCTTCAGGCGATAGAGATTCCCAATCGTAAATCTCTCCAATGTTCAATTGGTAAAAATGGTTCCATAGATATACAGGTTTGTGACCAACAAAATACCGATTGTAAAACAGATCGTCCAAAGCATCTTTATCTTCTCTGTCAACCCCGTTATATAGCTTTGTTTCTAATATAAAGGCATCTGCGAAAAATGCACTAGTAAATTCAGCACCTACACTTCCCTGGCTAAAATGAGTATTACCGATAAGCCCTGGTGTGAAGCCATCCTTATCCAGCTGCTTCAAATATTCCACAAAATATCTAAAGCCAATCGCCGTAGTTATATATTTGCCTCTCATATCATAGCTCCAGCCCTCAATGGGGTAATCCAACTCACCTCGATAAATAGCATTGTTAAAATAATTATCATACGCTATAGAATTCATATTAAGTTCATCAAGAAGGAGTGGAATATCCTTTTTAAGAATATCTTCAAAAGGACTTGCCCAAGGATAAATATGATATTCAGATGCATGACCAGTCACCCAATTGCTAAGCAATGGAGTGCCTTGATATGGATAAACGTACTTTAACCATCCTTTTTCTTCAACATAATTTCGCTCAACCCAATTTATAAGATAAAATGCGAGGTTGCAGTTCTCTATCAGGTCAGCATTTTCGAACAATGCCTTACGCTGTTTATGAAAGTTATTTAGATCGTAATAATCGAGGTCTCTATCAACACGGCTAGCCAACTTGGCGGCGTCTCCTTCTGTCATTTCATAATTCCATAGCTCTTCTCTACCCCAGAAATCTCCTGACCTCTTAAAAGGAGCATACCCCCAATCCCAGGTAGAATTGAATGCACCTAATATCGTTCCAATTCGTTTAGCCTTTGTTGAATCGACTGTATAACGAGAACTATAACTAGCGCCTGTACCCATTGATGTTAACCTAGGGTCAACTCCAGGTGATGGTTCAAAATAAGTAGGAAAACGACGATAGTATCCGTTGAGCGCCTCTAAATGTCCAAAACTTGGTCTTGCTGTAAAAAGAATAAACTCTATTTCAGTTTCCATTGCTGGTAATATCGCAACCTTAGTAGAGTAATATAAGTTATGTTCCCCATCAATACCATTTTCCAATTGCGAAATCAATGTATCAGGCGCTAAGCCTACCGCAAAGCCGAATTTATCATTATATAAAAAGCTCAAAGGAAAGGTGTTTGGCAGTGTACTCCTTTTAATTATTCCATCCGATATACTATGAACTATATTTCCATCCCAATAATTAAAGTCATTCGTGACCTTTACAGGTAACCTTAAAACTATTTCTAATTTAACATCTCGCTGAATATTATTTTTAACTGAAACCTTACATGAAATCCTATCTTCATAACCCTCTACCTTTTTTGTGACCGTTACTTCTCCACCGGAACTTTCTTGAGATATTTTCATAAGATTCTTATCCTCGGATATTTCTATTTCTCCAGGTGGTAATTCAATCTGCTCATCAAAATCAATTATTTCAATAGATCCGAGACTAGATAAAAAGCAATAACTAGCCGAACCATCAATTATAGTTATTTGCTCCAGAGAAAAATTTGAAGACGAAAAATCCCACTTCGCCGGTTGTGTTGGATATATACTAGATCCAGTGTTTAATGAAAATGCAAAAGCATTTGAAGTCACTATACACAGAGCAATAAGAAAACCCGTGATTATTATTCTTTTTGCCTTAATCATTGCGTCGTTTAATCCCCTTTCTAGTAACTTTTATCATTAAAATGATTTGTCATAAAACTTATATAGCTATTCTTATTTAGATATTACCTTAGGATTTGACTACCCCATTGCAAAATTGCTACCCCAAAAGTCAGCTATGTCCAGGCCGTACATCTTCCTTTCCTTCTTCATTTCATCAACTCAACTTTGGAGCTTATTCAGACATAACCCTAAAATATAGCGGTATACCATAAATTCTTTAGCTGAGTTATCAATAGAGCCCCTACGAAGCTTTGATTTGAACTAAATAGCGCAAAATCAACTGGAATAATACTATACTCGTCATATCAGCATAAACATTCAAAATCCCTTATGATAACAGTTTCTAGCATTAACTTTTAAGCTGGCTAATAACTCCACAGAATTATTTCCGTTTCGCTCAAACATGGATTCGTCAATGGTACAACTTTATGGATAGAAGCAGCAATTAGTAGCATTAGGAATTTGTGCCAAGCAAACTTGGGCAATTCAAAAAAACGAGTGATTGCCATCATGCGCTTTGGAGGACTATTTCAGGCTGCAAAAGTAGGATTTTGAACCTCGTATCGACCTTTCCTTTTCCTTCTTCAAAAACTAATGGGTACTATAATAAACATTAGCGAAAGAGATATTCACGATGATAGAAAGAAAAAATGTGGATAGAACAAAACCTTATTCATTTTTATACCTAAATTAAGTTTTCTAAATGGTTCATTGACTTGAACTGACTTTATTTTATCCCTACAAACAGAATACTCTATGCTAAATACAGGGAACTGAAAAAATCTGAAAGTCTTATAGTAATACATGAAATCCTTTCTCCATTTTGCTTTCACTACGAGCAAGATTAAACATAATGTCCTTCAATTTTGTTATTCTCTATTCGCTAAATGGTATTTTAATTATTGCACTCCAACAGTATCCTCGATTGAGATTATCGTAGTTTTCTTTAATCTTTACTTATCAAAAATTACTTAGTCTTCGATAATCAATGCGGGCTTGCCTAGCAAATCAGCTTTTTTCATCATTTCCTTAGTCCTAGCATTAGTAAAAGATAATGTTCCCAAAAAGGGATATTTTTTATCTAGAACACGCAATAGCTTCCAAGTTTTCTGTTGTATATCGAAAGAATCAAACCCTCTTATTGTTAAAAGTTTTCCGCTATCCGATATGAATATACCGTTTTGAGAAACATCGCTACTCTTTTCGAATGTGATTGTGTATTTTAGGGGATCGGCACTAATTCCCTCAAGAATAGGTATGGTTCTCTTTTCCTTGTGTTCAAAATACCCTTGAATCATTTGCGCTGCAGCGTTTTCGCGTATATCTAATCCATTAGATACGATTATTTCAGAATCCAAATAATTAAATTCCAACAAGTCATCTTCTGTTACTTTAAAAACATTGGACTTATATATAACCTTGATAATATTAGTACCGTTGATTAAACTAGCCTTATTATCATCCTCTTCTTTCCGGCCATTAATGATTATTTGCTCAACGCTCCATCCTTCTGAAGAAGCTGTTAATAAATCAACAGCTGTAGCCTTATTACTTTCAAATACAAAATTATACTCGATCTTGTCGATACCTATTTTCCCTGAAGAAACACCTGACAACCTTGTTTCTTTGTCTTCAAAATTTATTCCCAAAGGAAACACTGCAATCTCATTCTGGATAGGAGCAACACTGATATTAAAAGTAGTTTCATTATTAGCAACTGAGAACTCAAGAGATTTGCCCAAATAATCTCCAGGTAAAACTTCATAATCAGATAAATAGCGATTATATATTTTTTCCTGACTTACTTTGATTTGAGAAGTTGGATTCGAAATTACAATAGCGCTGTTTAATCCCAAACCATAACGTTGCCTCAGAAGGCTTTCATTACCTTTAGTAGCTGGTAATGGCTCAAAACCACGCATTTGAACATCCAATATTATAGGCATTTCTTTTATAATAAGCTCATTTCCACCAACAGTTCCAGTTGTTGGAATGAAACCATACTGATAAGAGCACTGAATTATCTCCCTTAAGACATTTTGATAGAGTATGCGAATTTCTTCAGGCGACATATTCTCCCATTTTACATGATCACCAATATTAAAATTATAAAAATGGTTCCATAGATATAATGGCTTGTGACCTGCAAAATAACGGTTATAAAAAATATCAACTAATGCATCCTTATCACCTCTTCCTAATTTATCAAAGAATTTTCCTTCTACTATAAAAGCATCTGCAAAAAAGGTGCTTGTAAATTCCTGATGATTACTATCTTTATCAAAAAGCGTATTACCAATTATACCGATTTTGAAACCATTTTTCTCAATGTGCTTTACATATTCAGCAAAATATCTAATGCCAATTGCAGTAGAAATATATTTACCCCTTAAGTCATAGCTCCATCCTTTAATCGGATAATCCAATTCACCTCTATAAACGGCACTGTTAAAATAATTGTCAAATGCTATACTATTGATGTTTAATTCATCAATAAGTAGTGGAAGATCCGTTTTAACAATTCTTTCAAAAGGGCTTGCCCAGGGATAAATATGATATTCAGCACTAAAACCGGTAACCCAATTATTAATTATTGGAGTACCGTTATAGGGATAGACGTAATACAACCAATTATTTTCTTCAGCATAATTCTTTTCGATCCAATTAATCATATAAAAGGCAAGGTTACAGTTTTCTCTTAGATCCGCGTTTTCAAATAGATCTTTCCGCTGTTTATGGAAATTAGAAATATCATAAAGATCAAAGTCCCTAGCAACCTTTGAAGCTAAACCGCTTTCTTCCTCCTCTGTCATTTCCCAGTTCCATAAATCTTCCTTTCCATAAAAGTCACCCGACCTTTTAAAAGGAGCATAACCCCAATCCCAAGTACCATTAAAAGAACCTATGCTTGTCGCAACCCTGTTCACTGCTCCAGGATCATGTGTATAACGAGAACTATAACTAGCGCCTGTACCGACAGATGTTATTCTGGGATCAACTTCAGGTGATGGTTTAAAATATGTGGGAAAACGACGATAATAACCATTAATCGCATCCAAATGTCCGAAGTATGGCCTTACCGCAAAAAAGACAAACTCAATGTCAGTCTCCATATTAGGTAGTATTGCAACCTTCGTCGAATAGAATAGGTTCCCTTGCTCATCAATCCCATTTTCTAAATGAGAAATTAAAGTTTCAGGAGCTAAACCAACGGCAAAGCCAAAGTTATTATTGTATAAAAAACTCACCGGGAATGTTTGTATAAGCGTATTTCTTTTGATTACCCCTTCTGTTAAACTATGAACTTCATATCCATCCCAATAGTTAAAATCATTAGCAGCTATGATTGGCAATTTCAAGGTAATCTTGAGCTTTACATCCTTTTGAATATTATTCGCTATAGAGACCTTCCACGATAACCTATCCTCATATCCCTCTAGTCTTTGTATAACTGATACTTCTCCATTTATGCTTTCTTGGCACATCTTTATACGATTATTATTCTCTGATATTACCATTTCCTCAGTTGGCAATTCAATTTGCTGATCAAAATCTATAATATCAACAAAACCTTGGCTGGATAATACGGAATAGCTAGTTTCGTTATTATTTATAGTAATTTGCTCTAGAGCAAATTGTTTGGGGGAAACATCCCACTCTACTGGTAGCGTTGGAAATATACTGGAACCTGTTCTAAATGTAGATGCTAAAGAACTAGAAGTTCCTATGCAGATGATAGTTAGAAAATAAATGATCTTTACCTTTTTAGCATTAACCATACGCCAAAACAACCCTTTCAATGCTGTTAAGAAATTTCTTCCTTTCTTATAAAATTTAATTGTCTAGCCTGATAATCTTCCCTTCTCTTTTCTTTCAAAAAAATAAAGAATGCTTTATTAGAAAAAAATTATCTCTATATATAAGCTTACCATCTTTATCGTAATAAAAATCTTCATCTTCAATCGTATTTGGAGATGAAAACCCTAATGAAACCGTGAATCCCAGGGGTGATGTAATTTCACCCAATACTTTTTTTTGAAAAACACCATTATCTGTACTAAAACCTCCGAATAACTTAACTCCATACTTTTTGGAAGTAATACCTAAAATCATTTCCAAAGCAAGATTATTAGCTCTGGAGCTGATTGCAGAGAAACTAATCCCTGGAACAAAGACTAAGGGTGATTTGTTTTCTGCAGTTATTGCAATTTTTGTTGTGTTATTTATTTCAGTTTCATCTTTCTGCAGTTCATAATCTAGAGATGTTCGACACCCCCATTTTTTCAGACGATGCTCTTGCTCAACTATTAACCTATTTACCAATTGCTCTTTAGATTTCAATTTATAAACTCCGTACTCAACTTTTGTTGGAGTGCTTTTTATATTCCCCGTAAACCTGATTTTCCCACCCAAGCGATCTGTATATTTATCAAGTGGATTTATCCCATAATAGTATGGATTAAAACCAGAGATAATGTATTCTTTCTGCCTGTTTCTATATGTAGGATCATATTCCTTATCAAAATCAAATAAATCTAGTTCGTATTGCCAGAAATTAATAATCCTACCTGTAATTATAAATTGTCTTATCCAATATAGATTATCTTCTTTTTTATTCGCGGCTATCATAGCATTAATTGAACCAGAGCGTCTTCTTATATTAAGTTCAGAGAGTAGAGCTTGGTCTAAATAATTCCAACCGCTTTCGTTTCCTTTTCTCTTTTCTCTTGTTCCTGCACCAATAGCTGTGAAAGTATAGTTATTAATTTTTTTTTGTCCTTTAAGTCCAAACCCCGCTTTATCTAATACTGCGGGATGCCAACCATAAAACCCATCAAATTTAATCCCAGCAAACATCAAATTAGTGACCGTATAGCCCCTAAGGCCTACTGCGTTATCATAATTATTCTGAGCAATATATGGTGACAAATTAAATGAAGCATTTCCTGCAGTAATTTTATACCCCGGGAGCTGAAAATAAATAGGACCATTAATTTCTATGGTAGATCTTGAAATTGCGGGCGTAAGCAGTTTATCAAACGGTGCATCAAAACCTCTATCCGTAGATTGAAATTTCCAAGCAAATCGTCCATCGAATCTTGGTGTACTGTCTGTTTTAAATACAGTAGTTAAATAAATATAATTGTTAGTTTTAAATTCTGTCTCAGGCGCGTACCAAAGCGCAGTTTGCATTTGTCCACTTATATTTAAAGGTATTTCAGCAAAACAAACGCATGTGAGGACTAGGAAGGAAATAATTGTGATATTCCTTACACCTCTACACATTTTCTCACCTCCGATACTCAAAAGTCGACTTCAACCCAAATTCTCAACAAATTATCCCATTCAATCAAGTTATATTCATCATCATAGTCATATTTCGACGTTTGTGGGATCTCTGGGCTAGCATAATTCCATTGTACGTTTATGCCATTAGGAGAAGTATACTTCATCTTTGAATACCATTGTTTATTGTTAGGCAAGGACCTACGTCCAGCTTCCCATGATGCTCCCAATTTCGTAACTCCCTTTAGCCCATATGTTCCATAAACTCTTCTATCATCTTCCTCCAGGATATTTCTGTTGCTAAGTAATAATTTTAAATCTCCCCTAAGCGGTTTTTCATATATGATCTCCGTTATGGAACTTTCAATATGACTGGGGATACCAAAACCGATTTCCTTATGGATAGCATTTAATTTCGTTCTGAATTGTATAGTTGATGATTTGATTGGTACATTAATCTTAAAGGAAATTATATTCAAGTCAGTACCGTCTTTTATGTTATGGTACTTTTCATACGATGAATAAAGATTTTTGCCTTGGGTTTCATTATCTAAAAATAAAAGTTGGGTACCAACTAGCCCCGAATATTTATCAACAGGATTCCAACCTAAATACTTACCGGTCTGAGGATCAAATTCTGGTCTAGTTAACCGATAAGCTGGGTTAAATCCTTGTGAATAGTTTCGATAAAAGAGCGAAAGTTTGTAATCATCAACATCAACACTTATGTTAGAATCGATCAGTTCCGATGTTTCTGTTTCATTTTCTTCACTTGCATAGATGACTCCCAGATTAAACATACCAATCTTACGGGTAAGATCAAGACTATATGCTATTTGAGGTTTTTCTTGAAGTTGACTTCGTTGGCCTGTATTCAAATATATAATTTCGCTCCTTGAGTTTCTATTTGGGTTATAAGCAATTCGTACTCCTATTGTATTTCGACTATCATTTGGTTCCAATGCTTCCCATACACTTAAGCCATCAACTTCAAAATTACCTAATTTTAATTTTTCTAAAGAAATTCCTCTTGGCTTAGGAGTACGAAAATCTAATTCAAGGTCATCCGATAACCACCACAGAAAAGGTGAATACTCTGCTACAATATTACCTATATTTAATGTGCATAAAGGACCATTGTGATATAGGTTTCCTCTTAAAGAAACGGATGCCCAATCAATTGTAGGAGTAAAAGAAAGCCAGTTTGCTTGTTTGAACTCCCTGATTTCCTCTTCATTTTGATAAAAGGCTATAACTCGAACATTGATCGGCCTAGTCTTGCTTCTTACAGTAGTATATACTTGGTATCGCATTCCTGCGATAAAACCAGTTTCTGGAGAACTATATAGTTCGCTGCCGATGGAACCATCTACAGTCAAATCGGCTGCACTGGCACTTAATGCCAATAAAGTTAGCAAGACCAGCCAATACTTACAGATAGGCTTAAAATCCATAAGGTTCGTCTCCTTTCCTTTGAATCAGAAGGTTTTTGTTAATGAAATAATGTTTTTAATACCCAAATCTTTCTTTGTTAAAGCATAGTCTAGTTGCCATTTATTGATGTTTACACCTAAACCAAGGCTAAAGTTTTCTTCAGTATAACCGAACCTAACGCAAACCTGTTTAGAAAGTTGTTGCTCTATTCCTAAGGAGACTTTTTCTTTATTTATATCTACTCCAATAGTTTGCCGCACACCAACATAACTAGCACCGAATTCTAATTTTGGTGATAAGGATTCTATTGTCCCGGTATTATATCTAATACTAGAGAGCAAATTTTTCACATTAACGCCTATTTTGATCTCTGGCAACTTGAAAGAATCAATTATCAAGCCAACATCTAAACCATAACCATCACCGCTACCACCCTCAAAATACTGCTGAAATCTATTAGCAGTAAGCCCTATGCTAACATTTGGCATTGGCAGAAACGATTTTGACAATCTAATTGTCGATTCATTGAATCCTAATTCATCTTTGATATCAGTAAAATCTTCATAATGAATTCCTAACTTCAATGGGGATATTGTTATACCAATAAAATTATGCATTAGCCCTAAATTATATAAATCAGATTGAGCAGCTGTTATTCTTAATTTGTCAACAAAAGATAATCCAGCTGGATTCCAATATGGAGCAGATGTATCATCGGCAATAGCAGTAAAAGCTTCACCCATACCTATAGCTCGCACACCAACACCGATATTTTCAAATGCTTTGCATTGGAATATAGAAATTCCTGCAATTATAATTAGGAAAAGAGTTAACACCTCTTTACCTCTGTTAAAATTCATATCTCGCCCTCCAATCTTCATTGTTTAACGAAATTAATTGCTTATTACCAACAATAAAAGGTAGTAATTATTAATCTCATTTTAACATTCTATTTATTGATAACGACCCTTCCAACATACCTATTGGTTTTTTTATCCGATAAATTTTTGATTAAGATCTCAATAAGATATAATCCATTTTTATAATGTTCACCTCTATTATTTGTTCCATTCCATTCAAAATAATGTTCACCTGCAGGGAAATGTTCATTCAGAGCAATTACATCCAATACTTTTCCAGCAACATTATAGGTCTTTACAGAAACTGTAGCTTCTTCATCTAATACGAAATATATTTTAGCGGTATGGTCATTTTGAGGGTCGAATACTTTGGGTACAATTTGTACATACAGCAAAGTATCTAGCCCAGTATTTGTCTTAGTATAAATAATTTTCCTAGGTTTAGTTGCGGGACCAACAACCTCATAATCATAAGAAACTCTCAAACGCCAATAGCTTACTCCCACCGGAAATTCTTTGGTGGAAAAAGAACTATCCTCACCTGGTATTCGAGGAAGCTCCACTACGTTCTTCGAAAAATCCTCCACTGAGCATATCTCCAGAATATAGCCATCTACTGTTTCTCTTTCCCATTGGAAAAACAGAGCTTCATCTGTAAATATTTTCCCACTTTCTGGTTCTATGATCTTTGGGATTGGTGGAACTTCTACCTTTCCTCCCTTTGTTGGTGAAGCTAATTCTGATTCATTATCGGCAGCATCTAAAGCTTTAACAACATAGTAATATGTTTCTTCAAATACAACTTTGTTGTCAATAAACAAAGTCCCTTTAATATTTGCAAAAGCTTTAGTGTTTTCGTTTACCTCAAAATCCGGATCTGTTGATTTATAAATATTATATGCTACTGCCTCATCACCATCGCCTTCCGGATCAGGTGGTTCCCAGCTTATTAAAAGAGCCCCAATGTGACTATTTGCATCTACTGATAGATATGTTACCTGATTTGGTTTAACATCATCTTTTTTCAAGGTTATAGGATCTAAGATTGTGGTTTCTCCTCCAACTATCTCAAACGAAGAGGGTTCTTTTTTATAACTAGCTTTGCGTATCTCTAACTTGTAGTTACCCTCCAAAAGCATTTCAATCGTGAACTTACCATCTTCATCGCTAAAAACATTTTCTATATTCAAATCAGTTATTTGTAATGATGCCTCGCTGATATAAATTATTTCACCATTAGAATCGTAAGCAATTATTGTCCCTTCTACCTTTCCCATAGTTGAAATTGAAACAACTTCACTAGGAATGCTTTCCGATCCTGTGCCACTAACTGCAATTACTTTATAATAAAAAACAGAATAAGGATCAACATCATCATCAGTAAACTCTGTTTTTAGTCCAACGGAATACTCGATAGTCGTATCGGTTGAAAAATCAGGATCACTAGATCTAAGTAGTTTATATCCTATTACTTCAACTCCAGAAACATCTTTAGGAGGACTCCACTCAATAGTCACCTTTTTAGTTCCATTTATTCGTTCTGCATTAAGTATTTCCGGTGAATTAGGCGATAGGCCCTCATTAAGCTCTGCTAAATAATAATTGTCTATCCATGCAGTTCCCGTACCACTAGAGAATAAAATGCGTGGAATCACTGATTTTGCAGAACCTGAATTAAAATATAAATGAAGTAAAGTCCAATCAAATGTTCCATCTACAAAAACAGTTGGAGCGTTTGGCTGGCCAGTCTGAATAAAGAAATTCAAACCACCTTTGGTACCATCAACAAGTATATTGTCACCTTTCACCCATACTGTAGCTACATAATCTGTATCCTCCTTAACTACAATAGGCTCCTTGCCGTGATGAAGCTGAGAATTATCGGTGGAAACCACCTTTTGTTCCATCTTTATACTATAATTACCATCAAAGGAGACTGTATCATCATATTCAACGGTACCAGAACCTTGATATAGGGTCCATTTTTTATCGTTAATATCCTCAAAGCCATAATTCCCCGCAAGTTTATTTGGACTTTTATCTGAAACTATTATTATTTCTGAGGCAGCTTCGTTTCCTAATAAATCCACGGATGTTACAGCGTAACAATATTGAATGGGTGATAACATATCTTGGTCTAAATAACTAGTAGAATAAACCTCCCCTATCAAATTATTAGGAGACACTAAATTAAAAGTTGAAGTGCTCCTATATACTCGATAGCAGATCGGTTTTTCACCGTCTGAGGCTGCTCCAGGCTCTTCCCATCTTAAGTAACTATTAAATTCATTAACTCTGCCACCGATTAGATTATTCGGTGGGTTAGGCGGTACAGGATCAGTTCCAACCAATTGTACTGAGCATTCGTCGAACCAAAGAGTCCCCGCGCCACCTTTCCCCGCTATTGTCACATAAATATAGTATGCCTCTTCAGGTATTTGAACTATTTCTTCATATTCTTCCCACTCATTTGTTCCATATTTAGGGACAATCTCAGTATATGCTGTCTTGTCACCTAAAGTATACCCTTTATTTATATCTTTAAAGCCAACACTAATTTTTGGAGTATAACCAGAAAAGTTATCTGTTTTTATCCATACCTTAAGCATCATAGAAATCCCTGGAGGAACAGCTAAGTGATAACTTGCATTATGTGCTGTTCCTTTACCTCTTATTCTAAGAGACTTTTGTCCTTGGTATGCAACAGTATCATCTATTAATGCATCATCGGTAAGGGACCACTTTAATGGTTCTAATTCGAATCCACCCGCCTGAAAAATATTTGGTCCTGTAGTAGCAGAATAACCAGTCCCCACTAGAAATACCATCATTAAGATTACAAAAAATAATATCCCTCTACTTTTAGAAATTTCCACTCTCATTTAATCACCCTCAATATATTAGTATTTGCCCAATTGAGATAATGATATTTCAACCTTTTTTACCAGCTGATGCAATTCCTTCGATGAAAAACCTTTGTAAAAAAATGAAGATTATCATAACAGGAAGAATAGTAAGCATCGATGCTGCCATTTGTGCCGGGACATCAACACTATATTGCCCTTTTAAGTATGCCAGGCCTATTGTAAGGGTATACTTTGTCTTATCATGTATGTATATCAAAGGTCCTAAATAGTTACTCCATGAATTAATAAAGGAGAATACTGCCAACGCAGCAAGCGGCGTTTTAGTTAAAGGTAAATAGATATACCAAAAAGCTGTGCCTGGATTACAACCGTCTATATGCGCTGCCTCGTACAGTTCATTAGGTAAGGTTGCGTAAAATTGACGCAATAAAAAAATACCAAAAGCAGAACCTAAAAATGAAGGTAGTATTAAGGGAATATATGTACCAACAGCACCTAACTTGTTCCATATCAAATAAACTGGAATCATAGTTGCTGTTCCGGGTAGGAACATTGTAGCAATTGCCATACCTAAAATAACGTTGCTCCCCTTAAATTTTAACACCCCAAGTCCATAACCTACTAGCGAACATGACATTAATAATCCTAGAACATCAATAGTGCTTATTAATATGCTATTTAAAGCATACTTACCAATATCATTCTTCAATAAAACCCTTCTATAGTTTTGAAAGTTAATTTTACTAAAACTAATCTTATCGCTCATAGCATAATCTTGCATAGTCTTAAAAGAAGTCGAGAATCCCCATAGGAAAGGCATTATAGTTATCAACGCGCCTAGTATTAATAGGGTTAACACTATACACCTTGAAATCTTAACTTTATTCATAGTGAACCAACCTCTTTTCAAGCGCTCTATATACAACATTTAATAAAAAAACAACTGCTATAAGAACCCATGTAATTACTGCTGCTTCACCAAAAGCTAATTCTCCAAAACTTGATCTATAAATTAAAGTATTGAGAACATGAATGGAGGTTGATTTATCATTGCCAGCTAACAACAACACTAATTCGAAGACCTGAAAGGCAGATATAGTACCTAATACAACAATTAGATATGTTGTTGGGGATATTAGAGGCACTGTAATATGCTTAAAACGCTCCCATGTCGAAGCACCATCTATAATGGCAGCCTCATTAACTTCTTTGGATATTCCCTGCAAACCCGACGTATAGATAACCATAGATGAACCTATGCCCTTCCAAGCATTGAGCACAGCTAAAGTTCCCATGACTTCCATCCAATTCGAACTTAAATACCACTGGGCATTTTTGAAACCAAATTTAGCAACAGCTTTACTAACAATCCCAACCTCAGGTAAAAGTAATACCGAAAAAATTACGGTCGCCGCAACCCATGGAGTAACCACAGGAAGAAAATACAAAGTTCGAAGAGTAGTAGTACCTAAAGTTGTTTTTTGCATTAAAAAAGCCAGAACTAAAGCTAAAATAGTTTGAAGTGGTACAAAGATAATAGCGAAAAAAGCAGTATTTCTGACTGCATGCCATACTTTTTGATCACTAAACACAGATATCCAATTTCCAAAACCGACCCACGACGGAGGAGAAAATCCATTAAAGTTTGTAAAGCTCAAAAAAACTAGATATATGACAGGACCAATAAAAAATAATGAAAGGAAGATTAGATAAGGAAGTGAAAACAAATATCCCCACTTTTCTCGTTCACCCATTTCATTGCCTCCAATAACTAATAAATATGGCTTACTTTTTTCCTTTTATTAATATCTTTTCCACTTCTTTATGCATTTCCGAAATACCTGCACCTACATCCACTCTTTCTCCATATATTCGTTCCATCACAGCTGCAATAATCGGTTGCCATGAATTCCATGTAGCATTTAAATCAAGGTTACTCCCTGAATCATCGAGATACTTTATGAAAACTTCTCGATTCCTAGGCGAGGGTAGGTCCCTTTGCACCTTTTCGAATGATTTTCTGTTGGCAGGAATATTATCGCCTTTACTTGCTAAGATAGTCTGAGCCTCATCAGATAACCAAAATTCAAGCCAGCGCTTAGCAGCTTCTTTCACTTCAGGCTTCGCTTTCTTATAGATCACCCAAGAATTAGCCACATATGGAATATATCTTTTCCCAGCAACACTTTCAGGCATTGGAGCAACATCCCAATTCAAATTAGGAAAGTCTTTATTTACTCTATTTGCTAAAACATATTGAATGAAAAACATAGCTCCTTTACCTGTGCCGAACATATTATAGCTTCCTCTATTTGCTTTGTATGTTGTATAAGGGGGGAATATGTTTTCTTTATGAGCTAAATCTGCCCATTTTTGAATAGCTTTTGTTGTAGGGTCAGAATTCAGAAGCGATTTTGATTTTGTTTCATCCAGAATATTGCCGCCTAATCCTTTTATCCATGGATAATAGCCAACTGTTATTGAATAATCTGTTATAAAGCCATACTGGAGAGTTTTCCCATTAGCATCTTTCTTTGTGAGCTTCTTTGCAACAGCAATTAAGTTGTTAAAATTCCAAGTTTCATCTGGAAGCTCCATACCTGCATCTTGAAACATGTCGATATTATATGCTAAAGCCGTTGGTTGCAAAGCATGAGGTACCCCCCAGACATTCCCTTCCCCATCCTTTGTATCATCTAACATCAAATAATTACCCGTCTTCTCCTTAGAAGCAATAAATGATTTTAAGTTTTCTGCTACTCCTAATGAGCCATAACTCATAATTACTCCACTTTCTAAAAACCAAACATCCGGGCAATCTCCTGACATCATTTGCAATTGTACTCTTTTTTGGTAATCTCCCCAGGGGGCATCATCTATAGAAACTTTTATATTAGGATTTCTTTTCTCAAATAATCTTATTATCTCCTCTGGGGTAACGTCAAAACCACTAGGTAACCCGATCCTTAAGTTTACAACTTCACTATCGGAAACAGCGGTTGGACCATTTTTCCCACAACCGAATATAAAGAGACTCAATAGCATTAACGATATTGTTAATACCAAATAGATGCACCTTTTTATTCCTAACCTCTTCATAAACAATTCAACCCCTTACAATAAATAATTGCTTAAACAAAAAAAATTATATCCTGCTTAATTTGCAAATTACACAAGGCGACTCTTTGATGATTAAGTGAGAGGCAGTAACAATAAAGAACCATTTGCTATGTAATATTTTTTCCTTTTCACAACACCATCTCCACGGATAAATTCCTTCATGAATTTTTTTTTACGGTCGTTCCTTTGAATACATCACCCCTAATAAATGCATCTACTTTACCACCTTCGCCTTTGCACATTTTTAAGATATTCACTACACCACACTCAACCAACTCTTTTGTCGCACTTGAAATATAAGTATAATATTCACGTTGCCAATTATCTAATGCTTCATCACCAATTATTATTAAACTCATTTGTTCTGGAATGCTCAATCGCTTCTGTTCAAATATACGCATTATGACATTCACATAATGCTGTTGTATAATAAGCGCTGTAACTTCGGGATGTTCAGAAAGAATCTCATTGATGGCGAAGTAAGGCTCTTTTAAATTTGTTATTATAAGGTCTGTTCTTGGGAGCAGTTGTTTTTTTTGATATGCATCTTTACAAGCTATCCGAATCTTTTCCACCAACAAGGGCTCTTTGTAATCAGAAAAATAAAAAATATCCCTGTGCCCATTTGCTAATAAATAATCGTAAGCCATAGTTATATTATGAGTTAAATCACCAGATACTGTATTTATATCACAAGCTTCATCTGCCATACTGCCCAATACAATAAATGGAACTTTTGATTTTTGTACCTTTTCCACTAAACTTTTCGTTACTTTTCCTGCTAAAAACAATCCATCTACAGCTCGGTCTATTATCATTTGTGGTAATTCTTCCTTTGGATTGTAAATCGAAAAAAGTAGATTTTTACCCCTCTTTGACAACTCCGATTCTAAATATTTCAGCATAATATAATAGTGTTGATTGCTAAATGGTCTTTCACACAATAAGAAACCAATGCTGTTTGTAGAACCTGTCCTAAGATTTTGTGCAGCTCGATTGGGAGTATAATTCAGGCGTTCAGCTGCCTCAAGAACTTTCTTTTTTGTCTTCTCACTTATAGGGATATTTGTTTTCTTCTTATTGAGAACTCTAGATACAGTTGCCTGAGATACTCCAGCTTCTTTCGCCACGTCAGAAATTGTAACCACGGTTTTTTCCTCTCTTTATGCTGAAATCAATTCACGTAAAACGATTACATAGCTTTATTGTTTATATTTCGTCATGATGTCGTAAAATCCTTCCTTGTGAAAAAAAATATTTATATTTCTTATTGGACTCAACTTTCGCAGTACAATTTAGGCAGATAAACTCTGATATATTGCGGTAAACCATCAATCAATTTGGGAAGTCAACATCGTAAATGCCTCTTGGATTATCAAATTTTGCCTATAGGGATTCATTCTGCTATGGAGGAGCTCTATTCTCTTGCTGTTCATCTCCTTATTTGCACGCCCGGATCTTGTATTGCACTATTCTTTTTCCTTTGTTCCTTCCAGCAAAAACCGGCGCTATCGAACACCTAATAAATAAGGCCTTGCGCAAATAGTAACATACCCAAGGCCTGATTGATTTGGTACCCGCATATCTTATTAAAGAACCGCTCAGTACGTCTTAAGGCTACTATAGCCGCCAGAGCAGCTTAAACTGTCTTACGGTAGGGCTTGCTGAAGACGCAAAAATAACCCATTATACAGTTGTTTTGCTCAAAAAAGTGTAGAATAAGTGCAAGGATATTTAATAAAATCGTCAAAGAAGCTTGCAGACGAAAAAATATATTGTCAAGAAAAGATAGCCTATATATTCGTCTATGTGCTCTTCCTAAGATATAATCCCTTGTTAATGCATTACCATAACTACTGATGAAGACGGCTTGAAATAATTGATGAGTTATTGAGCATCCCTTACAGTATGGCTGCAGAAGGGCGCTCGCAGCATAGAAGTCTTTTAATATCTACTTTGCTTACCGTTTCCCAAATAGATGTCGCATCCTCAGTGCCCGGTTTACAGCATATGCGAAATTGAGGTTGTATTAAAAAGCTTAACCCGTAGCGCTATCAGTGCGAAATCCGTAATGAAATTCGGAGCATCTGTTGTAATGTCGTAGTAATTTAAAAAATCTCAAGCTTTTATTCTTTATCTTACTTAAATGAGGCAAGGCCTCTGAGCATTTTCTTTGCCCAATTATGATATTTTGATTTGCCAAAGCCACGTAATATTCATAGAAACTAAATAGTTCTATAGAATCGCATTTCATAAGTTTGGCACACCAGCCCATCTTAGAATAGCTGCTAGGTTATCGTAAAAGATTAGGTTCTTAGTTTCAATATCCACCTGCCAAGTATGATCAAGCATATCTGTAACTGTAGTTACTACATCATCCCATGTATGATAATATTGATCTGTGCCAAAAATAAATTTATGAAAAGTTTGCTCCCAACCTAAAATATTGTACTCATAAAATTCCCTGCTTTGCTTACGTAGCAGACCATTTCCTGAAGTATCTAGGTAAAGATTAGGATGCATCCTAGCTAGAGTCCAAGCTTCATTGTGATCCAGCCAGCCCATATGTGCTCCAATTAATCTAAGTTGTGGACACTCTCTCGCTATTGGGTCAAGCATTCCAGCCCGCATTCGATTAGAATCTATGAAAACGCCCTTTGGTCGAGAGCTCGTGGTACTTACAGGACCTAAATGAAATAAACATGGCATTTTCAATTTTTCCGCTTCCTGATAAACTGGATAAGCGCTTTCATCGTTATATGCTACAGCAGGGTAGATAATTTTTAAGCCTGCAAAACCTCTATCCTTAAGCTCTCTTACTTTGCTAGGACCATCAACTCCTAAGTGAACAAAACCCATTCCGCAAAGTCTATGAGGATATTTTTTGAAAGCAGCCTCAACTAGATCATTACAATCATATTCCTGAAAAAGATGCCGTGCGCCGTAGGTTATGCAAGTAATCTCTATCTCTAGTTGATCCATCTTCTGAAGTAATAATTCAACGGTGTTATCCCCTATATCCCAAAGATGGTCATGAACATTTAACTTTTTCACGGTTTTCATTATCCCTTTCCAATTAGCTTTAAGTGCTAAGCCCATTTAAATACTAAGTGTATGAGTTCCCGCATTTAGTAGATGCTCACGGATAAAGGATTGGCCCATTAAACTTAATTTGAGCTTTAATTCACTGGATGTTTCAACTATTATTTTCGTCTCGCCTGGCACATGGCTTTTTCCCTTACAGACTAAAGATACCTTCCCACCGTTAAACTCCAAGTTTTCGATTCCGTGTCTACCTTCTGTACCTATGATCCATTCGATACAGTTTTCACTGGCATCGAATTCCAACCCAAAGATCACTTCTAAAAGCATGGAAATTGGGCCTAATCCTGACCAGCCTACAAAATTAGGGCGCACTAATTTACCATATGCATTTACCGCAGGCTGAGGGTACTGTGGTGCATAACACTCCCAGATACCACCATAATTTTCATTAATCATTACCTCATGCATTGCAGCTAAATGCTTCTTTGCAATCTCCCTTGCCCAAGGTAGCTTATTATACTTCTTCAATCCCTTTACTACCATATAGTTTGTAGGTGCCCAAACACCACCTCGCCAATAAGAGCCTAAAGGTTCATAGTTTGGATCATCTTGAGAAAGGGACGGGACAGGGTGGGGAGTATTGAACTCGTTAGGATCTAAAAGATGCTCAAGTAGCCTTTTGGCTTGTTCCTCACTTGCAATTCCTGTATATTGATGTCAAGCCTCCTTTTGTAATGGTTCTGTGAGCTTGAGCACGCTTTTTCCTTCATGGAGGAAGGGAGAAACTTTAATATTTACGTAGCTAACCTCTTTGTCCCATATACGATGCAACTGTTCTACGGCTATAGTACCGACATCTTTAGTTCTACTTTGGACATAATGATAGAAATTCTGCGCTTGAGGGTCAAGCAGATCTTCTCCAATAATGATAACACTCAAATCTTGGGGAATTGATATTTTATGTTTATTAATAAAAGCATAAAATTGAGGAACAAATTGTTGTTGTACAACTAGTGCAGTTACCCTCTGCTCCAGCAAATAACTTTGAAAATAACGGTTAGGATCCTCAACACAAGTTGCTAGTAAGTCCATTTCAACTGGGAGGGAGGCATTTAAATAGGCCCCTCTAAACCCTCTTTCACTGATCTTTTGCAGTTTTGCATCTCGGTAGGTGCTAATATAGGCAACTTTTTTATGTCCATGGCTTAATAAATATTCCAAAGCAGTGAAAATTTCATTTTCAGGATCAGGTGTAACAACATTACAGTCCACCTGTTCGTCTAAAGGAAGTCCCAACACGATAAAGGGCACGCCTGCGCGTTCTATGAGCTCTATTTTTTCTTTGGTGACCCGCCCTGTAACAAGGAGACCATCAATATTGGAGTCATTGAGCATGGGGGGAGTATGTTTATCATCTAAAGTAGCAAAAATCAAACTGAGCCCTGTTTTAGATGCTTCGTTCTCTACTGCTTTTAAGAGATTATAATAATACATTTGATCTAAAGAGCGCTCACAGAGTAAAAAACCAAGATTATTGAACTTATTTAAGCGCAATCCTTGTGCAAGTAGATTAGTTCGATAATTTAATTGTTCTGCTGCAGCACGTACTTTTGCCTGGGTCTCAGCACTGATGGTCACATTGGGAGTGGGATTTAAAACCCTAGAGACCGTGGAGGCAGAAACACCTGCTTTTTTTGCAACATCATTCATTGTTGCCACTTTTGCCACCTCTATTATAACTAGAAATCATGCAGTCGTTTGCATTCTCTTATTATTACTATTCTCCCCGAAAACTAGAATTCCTTCCTAACACGTTAAATTATTTAAATGATGTCATTGTATTGTTACGATATAGATTGTTCACCAAGTTATTTAGCTGGATAAATGCAGAATGATATTTCGAAATTGCAAAAAGCATCCTTGTTAACGTGTTATTTAAATGCAAAATAAGATCTTGTATTGCATGAATTTGCATTAGTTTTGTTGTGCTCTTTGCATTAAAAAACGGGTAGCTCGGTAGCTACCCGTTTTTCTTATCCGGTTGTTTTAAATCTAGCGCTAAGGCTCTTTTGCTCACCGTACTATCCACAAGCGTCCCCGGTCCCCCAAGGCATCCGCCTGGACATGCCATCCCCTCTAGAAAGTCAGCATCTAAACCCAACTTCTGGGCCAACGTCAGGATCCTCTGGCACTCAGCCAGGCCATCTCCCCTCTCGACTTTCACCTTTTTGTGATTTTCCACAGCACGAGCCACACCACCGCTGGCAGCAAAACCCCGACCGAAGACTGAAGGCCGCGCTTCCAGCTTTTGAGGAGCGAGTTTTGAGAGGTTAATATCCCTTGCTACAAAAAGACATGCCAATTCCTCGAAGGTGAGCACTGCATCGAGAAGCTGGGGAGCTTCAGTTTTCTTGGCAAGACAAGGCCCTATAAAAACAATATAAGCATCAGGAGCGGATTCTCGAATTGTTTGGGCTGCCAGAGCCATGGGACTGGGCAAGTCCGAAATATGATCTCGGAGCGTAGGATAGCGCCTCTGCACCAAGTCCTTATATGCGGGGCAACATGAATTGGTCAGCCAACTATCCCCCAGTTCTGCTGCCTCCCTCTGGGCCACCTCGTCTGCGGCATACCCAAGTTCCAAAGACTTTGTAAAACCTAGCTTTTTCAGGCCTGCAAACAGCTGGCCCATGGAAATATTACGACCAAACTGACCTGGGGCAGATGGAGCCACAAGGGCGACTACTTTTTTCCCATCTAGAAGATTCAGGATCAGAGGCAAGATCTCAGATTTATAGCTGATTGCCCCAAAAGGACAACTTATTGTGCACTGGCCACAGTTCACACACGCAGCGGGATCGATAGTGGCGTGTCTGTCTTCTCCGGAACTGATGGCATTTACCTGGCAGGCACGCTCGCAAGGCCGCTGGATTTTTAGAATCGCTCCAAACTCACAGGCCTCCACGCAAAGTCCGCACTCTATACATTTATCCTTCTCAATTACAGCCTTGCCATTGATTACACAAATGGCATCCCGGGGACAGGCGTTTTCGCAATTGTGGGCCACGCAGTGGCGGCAGGCATCTGTAACCAAGATACTATCGATTGGACACTGATCACAGGCAATATCTATCACCTGGAGCATAGGTCCTTCAACTTTTTCGCGTTTTAGCGCCCGGGTTGCAGCCTTTACCAAAGGCTCTCTGTCACCTGCAGGGTCTTCACCGAGACTGAGGCGAATTCTCTCCCTGAGGACCGCTCTTTCTTTGAATTGGCAGCAACGATAATTTTTGATTCCATTGTCAAATAATCCATAGGGTAGATCTTCGATCTCCCGTAATAGTTTTCCTTCAAATGCAAGCCGCGCTACTTCAGTTAGCACCTGGCGGCGAATTTTGTCTATCTCTGAAGTAATTCTTCTCATGAATCCTCTCCTCCTAACTTCTTCAAAACCGTTTTCAGTTCAGAGGGAGTAACCCGATAGTAGGTCTGATTATTAATTCGCACTACAGGGCCGCGATCGCAGCCACCAAGGCAACTAGTGCCTCGGATTACAATTTTAGATTTTAGTTTAGGTGGCAATTCTTCTAGAGCCGTAAAAATCTCTTCGCTTCCCATCAGATGACAAGCAGTGCCAATACAGATTTCAACTGTGATCACATCTTACGCCTCCTCAGTACCATTCCACTGTAGTTTGTTTACCCAGTCTTGCCAACAGCCGAGAAAGTTCAGCTATTGCCTGCTGCCGCGTTGGATAGGCAACGGCACTTTGCAGGGATCTGAAGGCCGGATTGAGGGCTGTGCCAATTATAAAGTGAATATTTTCTGTGCGCAAAAGCTCTCGGGCAAGGCAAGAGGCCCCATCCTCTTGGGGGGGAATATTTTCGCCGCTTAGCACCAACCGTAGCCTATCTATGACTTTATTTAAGGTGAGAATGCCTTCGGTCACCAAATGGGCTCCAGTCAATGTCGCTTTAGGCGGCACTGTGGGATCCTCATAGTTCATCTGGGTCTGAAGCCGCTCATTCCACTGCCGAGCCACCATATTGCCTGTGGCCCCACCTGCAATCACTCTTTGACCAGGGAAGGCTCGGAGCCTGTTGCAAAGCTCTTCATCTAATTCTTTATCTTCAGGTGGACCTGAAAGCAACATCATGCTCCGAGGAGACCGGGCCCTGAGTACCACAACTGTGGCATCATCTCCTGGCCTACCCTGATAGAGGATGTTGACAATATCTAAAATTTCATGGGCCCACTGTTCTGGCTCAAGGCGAGATGGGGCTTTCTTTTCCAAATAATAGCGAAGGCCACCCATTCCCCAACCCAGCTCCAAGACTCCCCCAACACCTGCGTGGGTGACACCGTCGGAGAAAAGAAAGAGGAGATCTCCCTCTTGGAGCTGAAACTGGCTTTGCTGAATTTGCTTCTCCCCCACTTCAGTTTGGGAAAAAGGTGGCTCTAGTAGCTCATTATCTCGCAGAAGCAGAGCCTGGGGACTATCATTGACAAGTAGTCTCGTTGCGCCATCTGCCTCGGCAGCGAGCACTGCCAAGGTGGCATAGGCCAATCCTCTCTCCTTGCATACAGGCAAGGTCTGATTGATGGTAGCCATCACATCATCCAAAGGGAGACCCCGAGACAGAAGTGTGGAGGCCAGCTTCACAGTCATGGTGGAGAGGATGCCGGCTTTGACACCACTGCCTAGTCCGTCTGAGAGGGCTACCATGATCTCATCGGGTCTGCGCAGGACCTGTACTGTATCTCCACAGAGCTCCTCCCCTTCTTTGGCAAGGAATTTTTGTGCTAAATCAAAGGCGAGCTGCATGGCTATTCAGCCTTTCTTTTATTAATCAGGGAAATAACCTCCCAGAGGGTGGCTTTAGTCTGGGCTGCATTTTCAGCCAACAAACCTGCTATTTCCTGTGCAGTATGCAGATGCTCATCAATGACCCGGGTGGCTTTATCTATGGTTTCTTCTGAAAGCAAGTCCAGTTCCCTTTGCGCTTGGATTTGCGTTGATAAATCTCGGAAAATTCCAATCACAAGCTCGTACTCTGGCAGGGGCATAATCAGTTCTTCAACTGTAAGTTCATATTGGGGATAATGCACTGAATCAAGATGCACCCTTTCTCCTGTTTTGGCAACCTGGGCAAAAGCTTCAGGAGCGATAAAACTAGCTAGGTGTAAACCAATCGCCTCTTTACCATGGCGATTGAACCACCTCTCCGCTGCAGGATTGAACTCTTGAATGATAAGATCCCGATCTACCACAATCACACCATCTGGTGTGGCCCGCACCACGAGATTGGCAAAGGAGCGGAATTTCTCCTTCAGATATGAAACGCACATCTCAGTCTCGGCCTGCCCCCGGAGGACAGCGACAGCTTTCTCGCGACAGGAAGAGTAGCCGCAACCGCCGCAGTTGGTTTCATCTTCAGGTCTAAACTTGCCGATTTTTTCAAGGACAGAGCGGATCTCCTCTTCGGTAAATTCCTCCTCTGGTTCTTTTCGATCCTCATAGGTGCGACTTTGGGGAACAGTCTTATTCTCAGCTGCCTCCTTTTGCGTCCAGGCGAGAACCCGCTCTCGCCGCTCCCAAATATTCTCTTGGGGACAGACCATGGCAGGCCCCATTAGGCAGCCGCCGCTGCAGGCCATAGCCTCGATAAACCTGGGGCCTTTACCTCCCGCTTCTAAAAAGCGAAATAGCTCCAAGAGCGATTCCAGCCCACTGATTTGCACAGCATCATTTTTTTCCTCCAAGTCTGAGGCGCGAAGCACACCACCTTGCATAGGAAACAGTCCCCCTAAAGCAAGACCCACATCTTTCGCCTCTTGAGCCTGCCTCTTGCCTTCAAGAAACTTGGCTAGGCTTGTGAAAGTAATGGCACCCCGCAGCACCTGCGGCTCCCCAAAAGCTCTTGCCTCCTGAATTTTAGCAGCGCAAGGCCCGAGGAAGAAAATATTACTCTTTGGGTACTCCTCCTTTAGCATCCTAGCATGGGTAATCATGGGAGACTCAATCGGCGCCAAGTAAGGAATCAGGCTTGGGAAGTGTTTCTCCACAAGATTCACCACAGAGGGACAACACGAGGAGATAGTTGTCTCCTCGCGAGTTAAATAAAGCTCTTGGTAAGCCTGGGCAACCTGGTTGGCGCCCTCTGCAACCTGGCGCACTGCCACCACACCCAGCTCCCGTAGCTTCGCAAAAACTTGGGAGGGAGAATTGTCTAGAATACCGCAAGCCACAGACGGCGCCACGCTCACCACAAGGGGCTCTCCTGCTTCCAGGAGCTCTAAAAAGAGAGGCAAGTCGTCTGCAATTCGTTTTGCCTCCTGGGGACAGGCTACAACGCAACTTCCGCAGAGAACACACTTCTCCTCCACCACCCGAGCCTGGCCTCCAGAGAGGGCGATGGACTTTAAGGGACACTCTCGAACGCAGCGATAACAGTCCTGGCAACGGGCAGGACTTGTGTGGATGATGGTATTCATCACGCATCACCTACTATATATTTTTGAAAGATAGCATCAACTGTTTTAGGGGAAGCACCTAAAATCTCCTGGCCATCGATGGACATGGCAACGCCCTCTTGACATTTGCCCTGGCAAAAGGCAGCCTTCACCTTCACCTTATTTTCAAGGCCATTTTCATGGAGCAAGACTAGCAGTCGTTCAATCACCTGATGAGACCCTTTCAGATGGCAGGCACTGCCTATGCAAACAATAACTTCCATTATTTCTTCTCCTTGCCATAAATATAACATAGTCTGTTAATTATTTAACAATATTATAGCATAAAAAAAGAGACAATGCCAATCTGGATTTTGTCTCCTACAAAGATAGACGCTAGCCAAGTGCTTTTAACTGCGTTCTTTCATCACTTTGTGCCTTTTTTCACCATTATCTCTCTGTAAGCTGCAAAGACCTCACTGATCTTCTCCTGTTCCACTCCAGATTCCCAATGGCATTGCGCAACCAGACCCCCATCAGCCCACAGATGATCATAGAGTGAGGCAACTGCCTGACGAATTTCCTGGAGGTTTCCCCTAGGCAGGAGGTATTGGCGATCTAACTCTCCCCAGAAGGTGATGCGTCCGCGGAATGCAGAAAGCTTCTCCAGATCCATGGTAAAAAGCTGGGAATTGATGGCATCTACCCCCAGCTCTACAAAATCCTCAAAAATCTCCTGGATTTTTCCATCAGAATGGAAAAAGACAGCCTTGCCTGCATCCCCGATCAGCTGGCAATAGTCTCTATACAATGGTTTGAACCTTTCTCTCCAAAGCTTAGGCGAAACCAGTAGCCCTCCTTGCCAGCCCCAGTCATCCATCAAAAAAACTCCATCCACGCTAGTTTCTGCCCACATCTCAAGTTCTTGGCAATTAAACTCATGGATAATCTCTAACAGCCTCCATATTCTCTCATCGCCCATAGCCAGATCCAATAGCACCTGTTCCGTCCCTCGCAGGTGCTGTAAGCGCTCAAAGGGGCAGACGGATGTGGGAGCAATCACATATTTATCCGTAGCCCTGCAGCTGGCATTCACCTGGCCAAGATCTGCATTTGCTAAAATCTCCCAAGGTGGCTGAAAGCGGGAGAGATTCTGCCAGTCTGCCAAAGGATGGCCTACCACATAGCCACTTTCTGCCAAATCTCCGGTATGCCAAATACAGCCCCAAGGATCCGTATATTTATAATCTCTCCCTCGTACTCCCTCTTCCCGCAGGCCCCTACCATAGGCGAAGGGGGGCCTCGTGAAGTCTGAAGGATAGAAAGCTAAAACTTCTTTGGCCTCCTGCGGTGGGATGCTACGGGAGATCCACAGATCCCTGGGAATCCGCTGAGGGTTTTGAAATGCAAGGGTCCTTTTCACAAGCTGGCGGCCTGTCACGGAACAAGTTCCTCCTCGCGAAACCAGGCTACTGTATCTTGGAGGGTCTGGGCCAAGGGTCTTGGCATAAAGCCTAGTTCTCGCTTTGCTTTGGCAAATGACATATTGCAGTTTGAGCCTAACACATACATGGAATAGGGTGTGAAGCGAGGTGTGATGCGGCTAAATTTGTAATAGGGTACAGCCAAATAGCTTGCCGCCTTGCACAACCAAGTGGGAAGCTTTAATTTCGGCATCCTCACAGTAGAAAGTGCAGAGAGAATACGAAAAAGTTCTTCAATTGTAATCTCATAGCCCGATAGCAAATAGCTCTCTCCCCTCGCTCCCCTCTCGAATGCTGCGATGAGCCCTTGCGCCACATCCCGCACATCCACAAAATTATAGGCTCCATCGAGAAAAACCCGCATTTTTCCATTGAGGTAGTCCATAATTAACTGGCCCATCTCCGATGGCTTATAATCGTAAGGCCCGATGACGCCAGAGGGGATTGCTACAACTGCATCTAAATCCTTTTTTGCCGCATCTAAAACCTCCAGGGAAGCCTGGGCTTTTGACTTCCCATAATCACCATGGACGAGTCTGGGATCGAAAAGTGCATTCTCAGCGATAGTGTTCCCAAAAGGCGGCTCTACAAGAGCGTGCACAGAACTGGTGTAAATTAGCCTGCCCACCTTGCCCTCTCTTGAGGCCCGGATAACATTGCGAGTGCCCATAACGTTCACAGCCTGAAGCTTCTGCCGCTGTCCTGAGACAATAGTAACAATCCCTGCCAGATGAAAGAGGGCTTCCGCTTCCCCTACTGCCTCAAGAAGGGCGGGATAATCCTGCACATCAGCCCTTATAAGCTCTACATCAAGGCCTGCCAAAGGTTTGGTGCTCTCATGTGGTAGGACAACGCAGCGAACCTTGCGTCCTTTTTTTAAAAGCTCCCGCACTAGCACATTCCCTATATGACCTGTAGCGCCTGTGACCACCATCATGATAATATACCCCCCTTCTACTCTTCGGAAGAATGGGTAGAGATTTGGGGACCCAGCTCAAGTTGCGAGAGCCTTTTTAAGGCTCTCATTTTATCTGAATGCCCCAGCTTTGCACCTTTGATCGCTCGCTCAAAGGTGTTGATGCTTTCATCATATTGCTCTCGGGAGACAGGATAGGGAAAACCGTCTTTACCCCCATGGGCAAAACTATAGCGGACTGGATCTTTGCGGCTAGCTGGCGTACCCCAGACCACCTCGGCAACTAAAGCTAAGGCTCTAATGGTGGCAGGCCCTACCCCTTGCACAGCCAATAACTTTTCAAAATCATCCGGTTGGCTCTCGTAGGCAGCAAGGAGGGCCCGGTTTAGATAACCGGAATTGGGAACAGGATGGGCACGGGGCAAAGTGAGGCCTGGAAGCACTCCCTGGCGAGGTTCTCCCTGGAGGCGTGCAAGTTCATCTAAAGTCTCAGAGGGATTTTGCCGCGCGAGACTGGCTGAGGCAGAGCGGGCCCCCTCGCTTTCTTTAGCTGTCAGATCCAGCACTTCTTTGGCTCTGGATCCGAGAATGCCGCTGTGGGGTTCATCCACAAACTCTTGCTCCAATTCCCCTAGCCAGTGATAGCGGCGTGCATAGCGGTTCTCTGGATTCATTCCCTGCTGCACAACTGCCCATTTGCCTGAGCGCGTGAAGGCAAAAACATGATGATAGAGTTGAAAGCCATCTTGGATCGCAGTGTTGTCCACCTTCGCTGCCATGCGACTTGAGTAGACTAAGCGCTCGAGAAAATTTGGCAATCCGTATTTCTCACCAGCTGTCTGTATCTCAGAGGGAGTCTTGCGGGAGGCAGCGCCCTTGCCGCCGGCAATAAACACCCCCAGCTCATTTTCAATTGGACGCAATCCCTCTTTTAGCGCTCCGGTAACTGTGGTGGTCAAGCCTGAAGAATGCCAATCAAAACCCAATACGCAGCCTAAAGCCTGAAACCAGATTGGATCAGACAGTCTCGCTAAAACTTCCTCTGGCCCAAATTCCAGCGCAATTGTCTCCACAATTGCTCGGCCCAGGGGTACCATTTTGGCAAATAACCACGCTGGACAACGGCCACCGTGGAGCGGTAGATTGGCTGTGCCTGTGCGCATACCTACGCCTCCAAGTTTAGTATTTCTCGCACAATTTGGCCCATTGCCTCGGGCTCGATCACTGTGTTGTGTCTGATTGGCGCATCCTGTAGCCCTACGAGTCCCCTAGGGGGGGGCAGCTTGGTTTTCGCGGCGAGTTTTGTCAAGAGCTCGAACTCATCGTGGCCACTTTCCCCCAGGGCTGCTGCTACAGTGTGGGGGAATTTATAGGGGCTGGCAGTTGAGACCACAACTGTGGGCTCCTCGCCAAACTGGACCCGGTATTTCCCGTAAACTGCCATGGCCACAGCAGTATGGGGATCGAGGCAATAATTATATTTTTGGAACGTGTTTTTAATTTGCGCTCTAGTCTCCTCTTCAGTTGCATAATCAGCCCAAAACAATTCTGCTAAGGTCCGCTTGAGGGCAGAGGGAATCAGGTAGTATCCTTCCTCTTGCAGCTGTTCCATGATCTTCGCAATAAAATTGCTATCTCTGCCTGTTGCCTCAAAAAGGAGCCGCTCCAGATTACTGGAGATGAGGATATCCATAGAGGGGGAGCTGGTTTTATAAAATGGGAGCCTGCGGTCATAGGTGCCAGTCTGAAAGAAGGTTGTCAGGACTCGGTTGCTATTGGAAGCACAGATCAGCCTCCCCACAGGTAGCCCGCTACGCTTGGCATAATAGGCGGCGAGGATATTGCCAAAGTTGCCTGTTGGCACCACAAAATTCAGCTTCTCCCCGTGGCGAACCAGCCCCAGCTTTACTGCATCTAAATAACTTTTGAAATAATAAGCGATCTGGGGCAAGAGCCTGCCGGGGTTAATTGAGTTGGCGCTGGAGAAAGAATAGCCCTTCCTCTCAAGTTCTCCTTGCAGCTTTTTATCTGCTAGCAGTGCCTTAACACCGCTTTGCGCATGATCAAAGTTCCCCTCCACTGCCACCACACTCTCATTGCTTCCCCGCTGGGTTACCATCTGCAGCTCCTGGAGCGGACTTACCCCGCCACGGGGGTAGAAGACGATCACCTCTGTCCCCGCTACATCACAAAAACCTTCCAGTGCTGCCTTGCCAGTATCTCCTGAAGTAGCAACCAGGATCACCTGGGTCCTTTTCTCCCCAACCTCTTCCTTGGCAAGGGCCAACAGCTGGGGCAGGGCCTGGAGCGCCATATCCTTAAAAGCAAAAGTGGGCCCGTGCCACAGCTCCAGGACGCCTAAAGTATCCGTCAGTTTCCTTGTCGGACAGATAGCAGGCTCACTAAAGGAGCTGTAGGCACGCCCCAGTCTCTGTGTTAGATCTTGGGGTGGGAAGTCAAGATAGTGATTTAGGATCCTAGCTGCCAGGAGATGATACTCTCCTTGTGCCAGGGTGGTAAGTTCTTCAAGATCGAATTGGGGAAGCTGGGCAGGTACATATAGCCCCCCATCCTCGGCTAGCCCCTGGATTAGGGCATGAGCATCAGTTGTGGGGCTGATATGGCCCCTGGTGCTAATATATTCCATGTTCTCACCTCTTAGGGTAGTTCTCGTTTGCGCACCCGCAGCGACTTGGGTGTAATCTCCAAAAGCTCGTCATCTGCGAGAAATTCCAAAAGCTGTTCTAAACTCATGACCTTAGGTGGCACCAACTTTACGGAGATTTCCGATGTGGAGCTGCGCATATTGCTCATCTGTTTGCGTTTGCAGACGTTTATTAAAAGATCACCGGGTCTTGCATGCTCCCCTACAACCATCCCCCGATACACTTCCACACCAGGACCCAAAAAGAGTTCGCCTCGCTGTTGTGCGTTCTCCAGGGCATAATTTGTAGTGGAGCTAGTCTCAAAAGCCACCAAGGATCCCCGGAGTCGGTTATTAATCTCCCCTACCTGTGGCCCCCAATGATGGAAAGCATGGTACATGATTCCCTGGCCCCGGGTGGAGGTAAGAAGCTCTGCTCTGAGGCCAAAGAGGCCTCGGGTGGGAACGAAGAACTCCAAAATGGTGTGGCCGTCGGCTCTAGGATCCATTTTATTGAGCTGGCTTTGTCTGGGACCCATAAGCTCCATAACATGGCCTGAATACTCCGAGGGAACATCCACCACTAGCTCCTCAAAAGGCTCGGATAAAACTCCGTTCACTTCCTGGGTAATCACCTGGGGTCTTCCCGCCTCAAATTCATAGCCTTCCCTGCGCATGGTTTCGATGAGAATGGACAGGTGTAGTTCTCCTCTGCCTGAGACCACAAATGCATCTGGAGACTCTGTGGGCTCTACCTTCAGGCCCATATTATCTTCAAGCTCCCGCTCTAATCTCTCTTTCAGGTTTCGCGACGTGACAAACTGCCCTTCCCGACCTGCAAAAGGACTTTTGCTAGCTGAGAAAACCATAGAAATAGTTGGCTGATCAATCTGGGCAAAGGATAGGGAATGTGGCTCTAGTGGATCTGCAATTGTGGCACCCACAGGCACATCCTCTAGCCCCGTCACAACCACGATCTCCCCAGTCCTCGCCTGTTCGATAGGCTCTTTGTTCAAACCCTGGTAGTTGGAGAGGGTTGCGATTTTACCTTTTTTACTAGTGCCATCTGGCAGCAAAACAGCAACTTCATCGCGGAGCTTTAATTCTCCGTTACTAATCCTGCCTATAGCCTGCCTTCCCACATAGGAATCATACTCTAGCATGGCCACGCCCAGCTGCAAGGGTGCCGTTGGATCTCCTTTGGGTGCTGGGATTTTTTCAATAATGGTTGCAAAAAGATCATCGAGGTTATCTTTGGGTGCTGCCAAAGACAGCATGGCTTTTCCTGATCTAGCTTCCGCATAAAGGACAGGAAATTCCAGCTGCGCCTCATCTGCCCCCAGGTCAATGAATAGATCCAAGACCTGATCTAGTACCTGTTGAGGCCTAGCATTGGGTCGGTCAATTTTGTTGATCACCACAATGGGCACGAGCTTTGCAGCTAAGGCCTTGCGGAGAACAAATCTGGTCTGGGGCATAGGTCCTTCAAACGCATCCACCAAAAGCAAGACCCCATCTACCATCTGGCAGATTCGCTCCACTTCAGATCCGAAGTCCGCGTGTCCCGGGGTATCGACAATGTTGAGTTTGTAGCCGTTGTAAATAATTGAGGTATTCTTGGACATAATTGTGATCCCACGTTCCCGCTCCAGATCGCCTCTGTCCATAACCCTGTCTGCCACCACCTGGCGCTGGTGAAAGATGCCACCCCGCTTCAGCATGGCATCTACAAGTGTTGTCTTGCCATGATCTACGTGTGCGATAATAGCTAAGTTACGAATTTTGCTCTGTTCCATAAATCTTCCCTTCTACTTTAAAAGCATCAAAAAACGGTTGTATTGGGCCTCCCATTGCTCCCGCTGTTGGGGCAGGTATTGGGCAGGTGGGAAGGAGCTGGCAATTATCTCCCTAGCCTGGTCAATCCCCTCTACCTCTCCTGTTGCTATGGCTTGGACCATGAGATTGCCAATAGCTGTGGCCTCCACAGGCCCTGCCACCACCTTAACGCCACAGGCATTAGCTGCAAACTGACACAAAAGCTGATTTTGAATGCCACCGCCCACCATGTGGAGGACGGGCAATTTCTTACCTGTAGCCTCACGCAAGCGTTCCATAGTCCACCTGTATTTAAGGGCTAGGCTTTCCAAAATAGTGCGGCAGAACTCCCCTTTGGTCTGGGGCACGTGTTGTCCTGTGCGTCTCGAGTAGCTGGCAATTGCCTCTGGCATGGAAGGCGGGTTCAGAAAATCCGGATCATCCGGATCGATGAGGGTAGAAAACGCTGGTGCAGCCTCTGCCATCTGTGTCAAATCCCCGTAGGAGTAATTCTCCCCTTCCCGGCTCCACTGCCGACGGCTCTGTTGCAGGAGCCACAGGCCCATGATGTTTTTCAGGAGCCTGATTTTCCCACCAAAGCCTCCCTCATTGGTAAGGCCGCCATCCATAGCTGCCCTGCTCAATACTGGTTCCTCTGTCTCCACGCCCAAAAGGGACCAGGTGCCGCAGCTAAGATAGGCGAAATCATCGCCTTGGGCTGGTACTGCCACCACAGCTGACGCAGTGTCATGCTCTGCAGGGGCCACTACCACCAAGGATTCTCCTCCCCCAACTTCCCCTTGTACATCAGGTAAAAGCTTTCCCACAACAGTGCCAGGCGCTACCACGTCTGCTAAGATGTTAGTAGGAAGGCCCAGTTCGGCTAGTAGCTCATCTGCCCAAACTTTACCACTGTGGGAGAGCATAGAGCTGGTGCTGGCGATGGTATATTCCGAGACCTGCTCTCCTGTGAAGAAGTATGTTAACAGATCGGGCATGAACAGTAGCTTTCGGGCAAGGGAAAGAATTGCACTGTTTTTCGCGAGCAATGTCTTCAGCTGGAATATGCTATTGAAGGGAAGGGATTGGATCCCAGTCTGGTTCCAAATCTTCTCCCGTCCCACCTGGGCAACGGCACTTTCAAAGCCCAGCTGATTTTGGGGATCACGGTAATGGAGGGGGTTACCTAGAAGATTGCCTGCTTCATCTAAAAGGCCAAAGTCTACACCCCAGGTATCGATGCCGAGACTACAGATGGTAGGGTCCTCTCGGAGAGCTAGACGCAATCCTTCCTTGATCTCTCGCCACAGCTCTAGGGTATCCCAATAGAAGTTGCCCCGGACCCATACAGGCCGATTGGAGAAGCGATGGATCTCCTGTAGCTTCAGGCATCCATTCTCTAAGGTGCCCAGGATTGCTCTCCCGCTTTCGGCACCAAGATCAAAGGCCACACTTCGCATTTTTGTCACCTCTTGTCTTATTCTTTAGTTATTGTATCAAAGATCAGCTCCGATAACAACAGACGGCGAAGAATTTTTCTCAAAACACTACGCTAGACAGGGGCAATTGGCTATGGTAAAATTAAAGTAGATGCGACCAGGAAAAGACGGTAAATTGATCCAAAGCTACCAACCGTGGTATATTTCCCTGTAGGTAAGTCACCTGCAAAGGCCTTTGGAAGATGCATAGGCGCTTGCCACAGACCACAATTTCATGAAGGCTTCAAAGTTCGGCTCTATTCCTGAAGGTTATGAAGAGCTAAGCGCAGTGCGGAAAATCACACTTCACCTCTAAAAAAGAAAAGGATCCGCAATACTTTTGATATACAAAGGAGGATTAAGGTGAACGCTTCTAATCTAATTGATGGGGATGAATACCTCCGTTGGTTCCACCAGGCTACCTATACTGTTGATTCTGCAGGAGAAGATCTGGGCAGGAATGATTTTGTCTGGTCTGCTTTTAAGTCGCAACAAGCTGGAGAATATGCAGTAAAAGCACTGTTGCGTGCTTTAGGACTTCCGTCATTCGGCCATTCTATCCTAATGCTTTTAAAAGAACTCGCTAAAGCTGGTTTTGAGGTGACCGAAGAAATCTATGCAGCAGCCAGAGATCTTGATCATCACTATATACCTCCACGCTATCCGGATGCGTTTCCCGCCGGCAGTCCTTTTGATTTTTATGATCGCAAGACAGCTGAAGCAGCTTATGAGGCAGCCAAGCTTCTCATAAGCTATGTTCGAGAGCAAAAGGAGGTATTAGTAGCCGATGCACAAAGCTCTTCAAAAAAGGCTCCAAAAACAAAAAAAGCTGATCTCAATCGCCCAAACTTATGTTGATTCTTTGGAACAACAACTGGGTCCACTTTCTGCCATCTTGACTGGATCTGTGGCCCGGGGCGATTTTAACCTTCACAGCGATATTGATGTTATAATCATTTCCGCAAAACTTCCCTCAAATCCACTAGAGCGGTCAAAGCTGCTTTATAGTTCAGCACTGCCCCTTGTAGAGCCAAAAGGTTTTTCTCCACAAGAGTTTGCAGCCTTCAAGTCACGTAAAAACCCGCTTGTACTTGATGCCCTGCGTTATGGAATTCCCCTGGGTTCTGGTGCAACATTGTACTAGATCTATTAAGGGCCGGCTTCAGCCGGCCTTTATAGATCCGGCAGGAAATTACCCGCTTTTAGCGAAAGGATAAAACATAAGCCCGAAAGGAGAGAAGAACATGGGGCGAACTAGCCTCTTTACCCTTCCCTATCCCTGCAAACCCAAGGTATTTCTCTTCTACAATCGAATCTTCTCCAACTACCAAATGTCGCCTCATAGCCATCATTATGTAGAGTTTATGTGCCTGGAAAGCGGTAGAGGAATCTTTCAACTCCCAGATGGAGAACATAGGCTTGAAGCAGGACAGTTTATCTTTCTAGATGGAGGCACTCCCCACGGAATGATTGTGGAAGAGTCAGCGAGGATCCTAAATCTTGAATTCGACTTCGAACCTCAGGAGAATTCCCATCTCTCGCAAAGGATCCTACCCTTACCTACCGCAGCAGAGCACCCTCGCTACTTAATCATGGAGGATCATGCAAACATCTCCACCCTGATCAAAATGATCATCGCAGAGCTCACCAGCCACAGACAAAACCAAGAGCTAGCCGTGGAGCTGATGATCTGGCAACTGATCTTGGAGTTGGGTCGGATGATCGAAGGACAGGGACAGATCCAGGGAAATTACCATGTACGCCGAGCCCTTGCCTACTTGGACAGCCATTTTTATGAAGACTGCACCATCGGTAGCCTCGCGGGGAAACTGGGACTTAATCGCAGCTATCTTCAGCGAATTTTTAAGGAAGAGACAGGCCAGACCCCTCGCGCCTATTTACTGGATCTGCGCCTGGGTCGTGCCTGCGGCCTTCTGGCCCGCACAGACCTGCCCTTAGCTGAAGTTAGCGATTATGTGGGCTTTTCTAGTCAACAATATTTTAATCATTTTTTTCGTAAACACAAGGGTATGACGCCAGGGCAATACAGATTAACAAAACAAAAAGCAACAAAAACGCAAAAAATGACAGATCAAGAGACAGAAACGTAAGACAAGAACCAGACCTTGATCTATAATTAGATTACTTTATTAAAGGGGAGGCAGTACCATGTCCGTCAAGATAACATTTATTGGTGCAGGTAGCGTCGTTTTTTCTAAGCAATTGATGATGGATATTCTAACCACACCTGAGCTTGAAAACTCATCCTTTTCCCTGTATGATATCCATCCGGAAAGACTGGAGACTGCAAAGCTAATCTGCAAGGATCTAGTTCAGTCTTTAGGTAACAAGGCAACAGTTACAGCCACATTGGATCGCAAAGAAGCACTGCGAGATACAGATTTTGTGATCAACATGATTCAGGTTGGAATGCATGAGGCCACATTATTGGACTTCCAAATCCCTGCTAAATTCGGTCTTAAGCAGACCATCGCCGACACCACAGGCGTTGGCGGCATCTTCCGCGGTCTGCGTACCCTGCCTGTGATGCTATCTTTGGCCGAGGATATGGCAGAGATTTGCCCGGAAGCTTGGCTTCTCAACTATACGAACCCCATGCCCATCAATAGCCTAGGCTTTTTGTTAGGTACGAAACAGCGCGGCCTAGATGTCAATTATGTTGGGCTCTGCCATAGCGTACAGGGCACAGGCAAGGAGCTTGCCAGCTATCTGGACATCCCCTATGAGGAGCTTGAATATTTTGTAGCAGGAATCAATCATATGTCCTGGTTCCTAAAGCTGAAGCACAAAGGCAAGGATCTCTACCCTGCCCTCTTCAAAGCTATGGATGATCCTGAGATCTATAAGAAGAACAAAGTTCGCTTCGAGATCATGCGCCACTTCGGCTATTTTGTCACAGAGTCCAGCGAGCATATGAGTGAATACACAGCTTTCTTTATTAAAGACCCTAAGCTCATCGAAGAATTAGATATACCCATCAACGAATATATCACCCGCAGCGAGCGCAATCTGAAAGAATATGATAAGATTCGAGATAAAATCGTAGGCGGTGGCCACTTAGATGTAGAGCATAGCCATGAGTATGCCAGCGGTATTATCAAAGCCATCACCACAGGCAAGCCTTGGACCTTCAACGGTAACTTCCTGAACGACGGTCTCATCGATAACCTGCCTCGAGATTGCTCTGTGGAAGTGCCCTGCCTTGTGGATCGCAGCGGAATCCATCCCTGCCATGCAGGCACCCTACCACCCCAACTCGCTGCCATGAACATGACCAACATCAATGTGCACAGATTGGCTGTAGAGGCGTTCCTCACAGGGAAAAAAGAGTATCTGTATCATGCAGTGGCTCTAGATCCGTTGGCATCCTCTATGCTGAATCTCAATCAGATGCGGGCCATGGTGGACGAGCTGGTTGAGGCCCATGGCGATGCACTTCCTAAGTTAAGCTAAGAAATATATCTGATGAAAAAAGGCAGAGAGCATCTTATGCACGGTTCAAATAGGGCAAATTAATGAAACATACCCAAAACCGATACGGAAAGAGACGGAAACCATAAAGCTATGTGGTTTCCGTTCTTTTTACGTCATATTTTAGAAAAAGTTAGGTATCGATTTGAAGTTTCGGAATTATGTGTTTTTTAGATCCCGCTTTAAGGTCTATGTTGCCTATATACGATTTTCGGTATAAGGAAGTGCACTGATTTATGGTATAAAAAATTTGGGCAAGTATTTCTTCAGAGTTAAAAGCGAGGTGGCAGAATGATTTTCGTGACCGGAGAAACGCACGGTGATTTCACACGTTTCAGTGTGGATATTTTCCCGGGGCAAAAGAATATGACAAAAGATGATTATGTTATCATCTGCGGAGACTTCGGCATCTGGGACGATTCCAAGCGCGAGCGTTACTGGCTGCAGTGGCTCGACGAAAAGCCGTTCACCACGCTGTTTGTGGACGGCAATCACGAAAACTTCGATCTACTTGCAAGCTGTCCATTTACCGACTGGCACGGAGGAAAAGTACAGCATATCAGAGACTCCGTTATTCATCTAATGCGGTGACACCGGTGGTGCTGTCCTTGAATCCCATTTGCATCCCGTGCGATAACATCCCTTGACATTATATCGGAATACCGATACAATGGATGCAGGTGATGAAAATGACAATACAACAGATTTTACAGGATATGAAAATATCCCGTTATCGTTTATCGAAAATCAGCGGGATTCCATGGGCAACTCTCGCAGATATTTATTCTGGTAAAACTCATCTGGACCGGTGTGGTGCGGGAACACTTTCCAAATTGTCCAAAGCACTTGGCCTGTCCATTGAGGAACTGCTGGCATTGGAAACAGAGCCGAAAAAAAGCACAGCCTCCGGGACACCAGACGAAAAAACTTACCTGGAAACTGGACTGTCGGAAAGCATACAAAAAGCAATTAAAGACTATTTACAAGGAGAAAAGGAGCAGGTGTTATATCTTGACTGCCTGTGGAATGAGTTATATGGAGCCATTAATGCCGATCTTTGGGCTGGCTTAATTACGGAGGAACAGGCAGGCTATCTGCGTGCAAAATATCTTGGCACCGAGGGAAAGGAGGATGGTATATATGATTGATTTTACATCGTGTGAAGTAAATAAATTCAGAGCCTACGGCGGAGCCAATGGGAATAAAATTAATATTCTTTATGAGGGAAATAGCTATATGCTTAAATTCCCGCCTGTCCCAAGCCGCAATAAAGCTATGAGTTACACCAACGGATGTATCAGTGAATACCTCGCCTGTCATATCTTTGCATCCCTCGGATTCAAAACTCAGGAAACCCTGCTCGGCACCTATACTGATCCACGGGGGAAAGAAAAAGTAGTAGTGGCCTGCGGAGATTTTACCGAGGGCGGTAAAAGACTGATTGAGTTTGCGCATCTGAAGAATACCTGTATCAACAGTGAACAGAATGGATATGGCAAGGAACTTTCCTCCATCATACAGGCAATAGACGAGCAGACGCTTCTGCCGTCGGATCAGCTTCGGGATTTTTTTTGGGATATGTTTATTGCCGATGCCCTGCTTGGCAATTTTGACAGGCATAATGGTAACTGGGGTATTCTGGTAAATGAACAGTCTAAAACAGCGGAAATTGCTCCCGTTTACGACTGCGGCTCCTGTCTTTATCCGCAGCTTGCAGCCAAGGATATGGAAGTTGTACTCAATAGTGAGGATGAGATTGACAGACGTGTCTATGTCTTCCCTGCCTCGTCCATTGAGGAAGATGGAAAGAAAATTTCCTACTTTGAATTTATCTCTTCTCTGAAAAATCCGGACTGCACGGCGGCGCTGAAAAGAGTTTCCGCATGGATTGATATGGAGAAAATAAGCACGATTATCAACGAAACGCCGACGCTGCTTCCAATACAAAAGGAGTTTTATACTGTGATGATCTCAGAACGAAAGGCAAAAATCATTGATTACAGCATGGAGCAACTTATGAAACTGGATAGGCAGAAACCGGAGCAGGAGGAACTGCAAGGCCATGGGCAACAGTTTCATATGTGATCTGAATATCCTGTAAAAAGAACCGCGCCGTTCACGAAGAATGGTGCGGTTCTTTCATCTTCCCTATCTCTGTAATGATCATTGATGAACAATAAATTAGACGTAGTGCAATGGGCTAAACAAAACACGCTGATATGAAATCATAGAATATGTCAGCGTGAAGGAGCTTGCTTGACTGCGAACTGCTGATTAAGCTGATAGACAGGAACATTGTTGGCAGGTAGACTAAACACTGTCTTTATGCAAGGATTGGCTGAACCTGTTATGGGAAAGTCAATGACCCAAATCCTAATACGATGCCGTAAAGCTTGGCATCAGCCCTCCCCGGAGGTTCACACTGAACATATCCCCAGCGGTAAACAGTCAAGCCAACGCTTGAAGGATCGAATCCCCAAAGCTGCGGAAAGAATAGAGAAGCTGCAGGATAGCATCTCCAATGTTTCTCGGTTCGTTGAAAAGGCGAAACGCTACACCGAGATTCCAGAGCTGACTCAGCGAACTGCTGCACCTGTTTATTGAGCGCATCGAAGTAGGCGAACGCGGTGAACGTTACTCAAGAGGGGCAGAGCAAAAGATTATTATCCGCTACCGTGACATTGGAATCCTTGGTGCATTCGCCGAAGAAGCGCATAAAATAGCCGTTTAATCGAGTAGGGGGAATTTTCTTCCCCCTCTCACACCACCTGGCATGCCGTTCG
>CALCRD010000342.1 GCA_937894355.1 uncultured Bacillus sp. | reverse complement strand
GACAGCGCGGAAATTACTGAATTTATTTATGAAGGTTATGCGACTGAAGCAGAAGGTCCAATTGGCTATAATAAGTCGATTCCGTGGACGGACACAAGCATTAAAGGCTATAAGTACAATGTGAAAAAAGCGCAGCAATTATTAGCAGATGCAGGTTGGAAGGAAAAGAATAAAGACGGTTTTTTAGTGAAAGATGGCCAAGTGTTTGAACTGAAATTTTTAATAGAAGGTAATCGCACTTGGAAGCCAACAGGAGAGGCTATCCAAAATCAACTGGCAAAGCTTGGAATCAAAGTAAACCTGGAATTACGAGATAACAGTGTGATTCGCGACCTAGTGAAAAAAGGCGAATACCAACTAGTTGGCTTAGGAAGTATCGGAAAAAGTGCGGCTGATCCCTACTATTTCTTCCAATACTACTTTACACAGCGTGGTAGTGGAGCGATTTTAACCAACAACGCCAAGATGAATCAATTAGTAGGTGATGTTGTGACAACGATTGATAAAGAGAAGAGAGTAGAAATCTATAATGAAATTCAACAAGAATTTATGAACGTAACACCTGGAGCTTTGTTACTTCACCCGCATCGCGTAACAATTATGAAAAAAGACATTGCTGGCTGGGATTTCTCCGGTACGATGGATCCGCTCCGCTATGTTTATAAAGTAACAAGAGACTAGGAGGGACTGTTACATGAATGGAGCAAATTTAGGGACAGGTTCGAGAGCAGGAGTTAGAGAAGGAAAACCACCTTGGCAAAAAAATAATGCGGCGCAATTTCCCGGCGCCCATTGCGGGTTGTTTGAAGCAGCGATGCTGTCACCGTTTTTTCCAAGCAGTATCGGATTAGTGATAGCCCCACCGTCTTGTTTGTATCATGCCAAGCTGATTAACAAGAGACGTGGCCAAACACCGAGCAGTTTGGAAGACAATCTTTATCTGTTAAATCTTAAACAGGAAGATATGGTATTCGGAGTGGACCGGGTTGTTGAGGAAGCATTGGAGGAGTTAGATCAACGGCTAAATCCAGAAATAATTTTTCTCATCTCGACCTGTACTCCTGAAATCATTGGTTTTGATGACGCATCGATGACTTATATTAAAAGTCGGATAAATGCCAAAGTCCTAACTGTACAAACCAATGGCTATGCCTGTTTGCATCGTCAAAAAGGGCGCAGTGACTTTTTGGCATCATTGGTTGAAGTAATGAAACCGGCGGAAGTGAAGCCAAAGACTGTCAATATTATTGGCTTAAGGTCTCATGATTGGCAGAAAACGGAACTTGTTGGCGTATTAGAACGGTCTGGTGTTGAGGTAAATGCTGTAATGCCGGGGGCGAGCCGACTACTCGAGATTGAGCAGGCTCCTGCTGCTGCTTTAAATATTGCGATTGGCAAAGCGGCGCTGCCGTTAGCTGAAAAAATGAAGGAAAAGTTTGGCACTCCTTATATAGTATATGATTATTCTTATCTAACTGAGGAGATTATCAAAGGTTATCAAGAGATTGGCGCATTGTTAGGTGCTGACCTCAATCCTGCCCTGTCTCAGCTCGTTGACAATCATCAGGAATTTTTAGCGGAAAAGAAACGGCAACTGGCCGGGATTTCTTTTGCCATTGGTTCAGTAGAAGGCTCAAACCTCGAAGCGGCGCTATTTCTTGCGAAAAATCTGGGCATGAAGCCGGAGTTTCTACAAACAAGAATGCCAATTGATCAAAATCATCCTTATCTTGAGGAGTTAAAACAACAAGGAATGGAATTACCGGTTGTTCATATCAATAAAACATCGAAATTAGAAGAGTTATTAAATCAATATTATCCGCAGGTGTTTATTGGGCATGGACTCTCAGAATTGTTAAAGAAAAGAGGAGTGAGCCATTGTCATCCTGGTGCGCAAATTTATGGACCGGGATTTGTGGCGGTAGAGCAGGAATTGGAAAATATCGCTCATTCAATTAAATGTGAATGCGGGAAGGTTGGTGAATAATGTGAGCAGAATTTCATCGGTATTTTTACCAACGAGTGAATATTTAGGAATCCTGTGGACGCTTGCCGGGGTGAAAGATGCTGTGGTCATTAATCATGGGACGTCAGGGTGCAATTTTTATGAACTTGCAACAGCATCGAAGCGAACTAGAGAGTTGATCTATAACCGTTTTGCCAGCACCGCACTCGAGCAGGAGGATATCGCTCTTAGCGGTGGTGAAGAGAAGTTGAAGAAGGCAATCAAAGAGATTTCGGCTCGAGATGACGTTTCTTTAATTGTTGTGGTTGCCAATCCAGTTTCTTCATTAATAGGTGTCGATGTGGAGGCAGTTGCCAAAGAGGCAGGACTGGATATCAAGCAACCGATTTTAACCTTTAATAATAAAGCTTGGAAAGAAAATGCGGAAAATGGTGTGGAAGAGGCGATTTATCAGTTAATCCGCCAGTATTGTCCGGAACAGGAAAAAAATGTGAGTCCAAATGCTTTGAATATGAGCGGGGCAATATGGGCGAACATTATTGGTCCGACAGCGGAAACTTTTAACTGGGCTGCTGATGAGAAAGAGATTAAGAGATTGCTTGAGTTACTGGGAATTGATGTTAGCATGGTAACCTATGAAACGACGACTGATGAAATAAAGGCCATGGCGAATGCTGACATCAATATTATCACCAGAAAAGCCGGAGTGAAGGCAGCGCGTTATTTAGAGGAGCATTTCGGTATTCCTTTTGTTTACGGATTGCCCTATGGAGAAAATGGGACGACAGATTGGCTGAAACAGGTGGCGAAAGTGGTAAAGCTGAAAGGCCGAAATTCGCTGAAGAACGATCGACCATTTTCTTTTCACCATTATATCGAAATGATTGCCGGTGGCGAATTTTATCAACGCGATTGGAAAACAGTCTTAGCATGTTCTCCAGTGATGGCGAAGAATTTGACGCGGCTAGTGAAAGAAGAGTGGGGCTTTCCTTTAGCAGCGGTCCGCTTAACCACTGTACCTAAAGAGGATGAACTTGAAGAAATCAAAGCTTTAGGGGTAAAAAAAGTTCTGGTCACTCCGGATGAGCTGGAGTGGAAGCGGGTGCTTGATGAGATTGACCCATTTATTTTACTAGGAAGTGCTGAGGATTCGGCGTTAGCTAAAGAAGTACCTGTTCATTTGCGGATTACCTCTCCGGCTTATGATCGCTTTTGCATTTTTGATGGGAATCCGTTGGTAGGCTGGGAAGGCTATCAGTCACTAACCCAAGATTTGTTTAATCAAATTAATCATTACCGTTTGAAGAAATAGATTAATAGACTCTCGGAATAAAAAGGGGAAATGCTAAGGAATTGTAAAAAAATTACTGGGAATTCACTCTTTTTAGAGACAAGAGGGGGTTTATCTTGTATTTATTTAAAAAAGTGCATAACAAATAAACCTTCATATGATAATTTTTAAAAAATCTTGATTAGGCAGTTTTATTCAGTATTAAATCTTTAAGATTCAACTCCTCTTTTTGGACGCTGTACCAAGCATCAATGTGCTGACACATCATAATGGCGTAAGTGCGAATGTACCACATTTTCGTGGAACGATGACGACCTGATTCTAAATGATAATCAACCTTTTCTCGTTTGTTAGAGCGTTCCACAGATGTACGTCGCTTATAAGTTAGCTTCCACTTTTCGGACGTTCGAGGAGTTTTGGTAAACAACCGAAGGTTGTCCTTTCGAAATGTATGAAACGTTCTACCATATTTGGCTTTAGAGCAGGGGTTCTCACAAGTATTTTTCATACCACATGCGAGTGGACATCTCCATTTCTGCCGGTTTCGAGATTTATCAAATCCATTTGGTTTCATTTTTAATCCCATAGGACAAATGGGGGTCCCTTCAGGGGAAATTTGAATGTCACTTTCCGTACTAATATTTTTCTTCGTTCGGACATTTAAGTCGATGAAAGGTTCAATTTGATAGTGATCCAACAATTCATAAATCGGTTCTGCATCATGTGCAGCATCCAAAAGCATTTTGCCAATCGTGCCCAAGGTTGTACGTTGCGAAAATTCAATAGCACTGGCAACAAGGCTGACAGAGTCATGCCGGGAAGCAGGCTGAAGTCTTGGATACAAAGGCAAGTCGTAATGACTATCGCTGGTGGATAACATGTAAAGGTGATATCCATTGAAGTACCGTTCCCGCGAACTATCCCATCCTGCGTCGCAGTCGGGTTGAGAAAACTTACGTGTATGGTTACATTTCGTTAGTCCTTGGGCACTGCATTCACAAGTTCTCTTGCTTCTAGGGAATCTGGCCGTTTCCACAGGTGTGCCGTCTCCGACAACACCGAGTGCGTCTAGGTCTCCAAGTAAACCGAATTTAGCTGAAACATTAAGAAATTGAGTCTGAAAAAGTTCAAAAAGTCGATCTCCTGGCAACTCTTTTTTCTTGGAACCATAACGAAAAAAACGGTCGATTAATTTTCTTACGATTCCCGGACTGGATGGAGATGCTTTTTCACCTTTCTTCGGTTTCTTCCTTTTCTTTTTATGGCGTTTCGGTTTGATTTTTGGCTTTACATTAGGGTTCTCTCTCCCCCATAACCGTTGAAAAAAGTCATAGAAAGTCCCTATCCCTGGAACCTTTCCAGGTTCAAAACCACTCAAAATGGCATAGAAAGGTACTCGGTGTAATTCATCTACCCATTCAGTAATACTAAGGGTAGGTTTAGCTAACAGGAGTAGAAGATAGGAGCGCATCAAAGATGCCGGATCCCGAGGTTCAGGACCTTTATTCGAGTAAGAGCTCCATAGCCATGAAGTAAGGTAAGAAAGGTCCGTGATCCACAGCTTGTAAATAATTGGCCAATCATTTTTTACAATGGTAAGAATGTCCCCAGTGTAGTGCGTTCTAAGTTGTTCTAGAACGAATTTCTGATAATCATCATGCGGGATAAGAGTTGGTTTCAAAATCAACACCTCAATCGAGTTAGTAAGGAAATTAATCCCTTCACCGGCGATTATTGTGTTGTTTTTGAAAAGTCAAGTGTTTTCGACAAATACGGCAACAAAATTTCAATATATAATTTCCAATTTCATTTATAAAAAGTGAAAAATCCCCCTACCAAAAGTAGGAGGAATCAAATGAAGGTGGTACTAGAAAAACCATGTACCATATGACTCGGCGAATGCCGAGAGTCTATAACACATTTGGGAGGGGAATTATGATGAGCAACAAAGATAACAAAAACGGTGATG
>CALCRD010000341.1 GCA_937894355.1 uncultured Bacillus sp. | reverse complement strand
AGTCCATTCTATTGTCGAATTTAAAGCCATTAGAAATTACCTCTTCCTCAGAATATCTTGTGCAATTTTGATCGCAGTCGGCGCTCCTTTAGCATTACCCGCAGCAAAACAAAGCAGAAATAATGGGTTGTTTTTGGAATTATAGAGTGGAAGTGGGTTTTTTGCCACGCCTGTAAATATTGTTCTCAAACGATCGACAAAGTAATCACCAATATCTTTAATTGTCGCCACTTTTTCAGTGCTTATTATATCTCCAAAAAGACCTATATTCACGTTTGTTTTGTAAAACTCATTATACCAATCCCTACTACCAAAAATAGAATCTAGTTTTTGAGCCCACAATTCATTAATTTTACCGTCATTCTTAAGCATACGGTTTACAGCGACTCCTAACGGAAAAAGAAGCCATAGATCAATCGCTTTTGTTTGCGCAATCGCTTCTATGGTCTCCCACCTAACCTGCATACCATATGGATCTAAGAACAAAACAGCTCTTGTTCCCCTCCAGTTGGTCCTCCAACATATTTCCTGGATCACTTCATTTGCCTCTTGGTTTATTATAACTAACCGGTCAGCAAGATGAGAATGGCTATTCCTAAGTTTTTCTAGTTCACTGCATCTTTTACTGCTTTTTTCTATTAAAACATATTTGCTAAAGCTAGGTTCAATTTGTAAAGCTACTTGCGCAGAGCCTTGAATAAATCTTTGTGGCTCTTCTTCTGCCAAATCAAATAGTAATGGATTAATCTTATCCTCTTTTCTATCCTTAAGCTCAACATATCCTGTACCTGCAAAAGCATCAATGTAGTAGAATTTAAAATTATAATTACTCATAATTCGTACATATGCCTGTAAGTACTTTTTTACCCTTTCTAATTTCTCAGCTGTCCATTCACCACCAAAATGTTGATCCTGCCCCATAATAAAACCCCCTTTACTTTTATAAAGAAGGTCATGGTGTTAACATTTTTAGATTATCACGAACATATGTTCTTGTCAAATGTCTCCTTTGCACATCCAAATGAACCCGTATTTATTACTATTTTTAATGCTATAACTCCTTGTCCATCCATCCTCTTACCCGCTTAACACAACCTTCAAGGTCATCTCGGACTTCATAAACCCAGAACCTAAGCACATCCCAACCGTACTCCTGCAAACGGCAATTACGTAAACGGTCACGTTGACACAATTCCCCGTTCCAGTCTCTATGGTATCGTTCACCATCTACCTCAATATCCAAACGGCGGGAATTCTCCGTAATTAAAGCTAAATCCAGCCGATATTTTTCAACCGGATATTGAGGAATCGTCCTGATACCTGATTTGTACAGAGCGTAATATAAGATTTTCTCCCATTCGGAAACGTGTTCCGGATTTGAAACATTTGGATATACCGGGCCCAACTCATCCAGATCTATATATTTCTGTTCTACTTTGGTTTCAAGAGAGTCAACGTATTTAGCAAACTCTTCTAAGTAATTGACGCCACATTGAAGAATAGACTGCCTGTCTCCAATCACAATTAACGAAGCACGCGCGCGAGTTACCGCAACGTTAAATAGATTACCCGTTCTTCCTAGGAAACGCAGAGAACTATCAGGACAATTCAAACTAACTACAGGTGAAAACAGAATGAGATCCCTTTCATCTCCTTGAAATTTATGAACAGTATCTACTTCGAAATCAAATTTGGTTATCAGTTTTTGCTCCAAATCGGGATAGTCTTTATGCAAAAGTTCCCGGATGTAAAGCGCTTGCGCTCTGAATGGTGAAACCGCTCCGATTGTGCCCTGATATCCCTGGGAAACCAGACGTTCTAACTCTTTGACTAAAACTTGAGCTTCTTTTTTGTTGTTAATACTACCTCCAGACGGCCTTGTTACAGTACCTTGAACATCTTCCCAGCGGATTGCCGGTCCACTAGTCATAGGCCGCCGTAATTTCCGATAGTGCGTTGCAATCCGCAATTGACCTTTATAGAAGTGTATATTTGAGAATTCAATGATATCAGCATGTGAACGGTGATGTTCTAAAAGATTAACGATATTATCGGAGTGGCAAAACCCTAACGATCGATCAAACAAGGAATTTCTAGAATAACCCCACGTAGCATAAGAATCAATCAAGCCATGCTTGGTAAGAAGTTGTGTATCTTGCTTTAAAGAGAGAGAGGAAATATGGCTTAACTGATTAGGATCTCCAATAACAACAACACGTTTGGCTCTGTAAAGCAAAGGTATGACTGATGCTATATCACATTGGCTAGCTTCATCGATAACAAGCAGATCAAAGAATCCTGGTTCCAAAGGTATTCGGCCATGAGAAGATAATGAGGTTATTGCCCAACAGGGAAGATATCTTTTTAATATAGAAAACAGTTTCATTAATTGAGAGCGGACTTTTGCAGCAAGTTTCTTATCTTCCTCCGGGTTGCCCAGCATCATGCCTAATAACGAGTTAAACTGGTTTAAAGAGTCCCGGTCAGCCGGCGATGAGGAAAGCCTTTGGGGCAACAACTCTAACCATGTGTGCCAGAGAGTTTCAGAAATTGTTTGGACCTCTTCTTGTGCTTTAACCAAATCAATTTCAAGTTTTTCAATAGGCATACAACCTGAAAGTTTTGACAATAAATCATAGTATCCTTTTATCGCTCTAACCCCATCTAGTCGCCTAGCGAACACCGACATAAAATCCTTATATTCTTTAATTATTTCCTCCTCATTTTCCTTACTTGTGAATGAGGGATCAAGTTCTATATCATGAAGAATATCCCTTTGTTCTTCAAAAGATTTCTTAATCCGTTCGTATCGATTATTTTTGATAAAAACCCAAATCAATTTTTCGAACAAAGTTAGTCCGGCTTTATCAGCCTTTGTTACCTGATCTATTAGTATCCGGAAACAATTTTCTATTTTATCAAGGCTTAAAAACCGCAAATTCTTGAAAGTGGAAGGTGAAAACTCATACCTCAATAATTCAATTCCTTGTTCCGCATGATCCACTTTGTTGCGCAATTCTACTACTTGCTGTATTTTATCTTCAAGCGCTTTAAGTCTTTGGTAGGCCCGTTTATGTATCGCTTTTCCGTTTTCATATTCATTTAAAGAGTCGTGGTTCGTTGCTGAAGATAGTAAAGAGGATAAATGACTTGCCATTTTATTCTGATACTCCGATGAACCATGGCGAATAAGAATGGGATAATTGCCAAGCCCGTTAACTCTCTCCTCAACAACATCAACTGCTTTGTTATTTTTACTTGAGAATAATACAGATTGGCCTTTCCAGGCTGCGTTAATTAATAAGCTCGTTACCACCTGTGATTTTCCCGTTCCCGGCGGTCCAGTAATAACTGTCAAAGGATTTACCAACCCTTGAATTACCGCTCTACGTTGTTCTTGATTAAGTGGCAAAGCCTCAATCAAGTCCAT
>CALCRD010000340.1 GCA_937894355.1 uncultured Bacillus sp. | reverse complement strand
AAATCCAATGATGTTCCAAATGGATTCATAAAGAAAGGTTGGCTGAAAATAGGTTCCATTGATATACATTTGGTTAATAATGAAGTCTGGCAGGTATAATCCTTCCAAAAAGGAGCGACTCACCTCAGAACCATGAGCCTCTTGGTTTATGAAATTCCCCCAGCGGCCGATTGCTTGTCCCAAAATAATGCTTGGAGCTGCAATATCTGCAAGCTTCCAAAAGGGAATTTCTTTTTTCTTTGAAAAAATAATCGCAGTGATAACAGCACCAATTAAAGCTCCATGTATGGCAATTCCCCCTTGCCAAATAGCCATAATCTCTCCTGGATTTTCTATAAAATACTCCCATTTAAAGACCACATAGTACAATCTTGCTGATATTACTGAAATAGGTATGGCCCATAATAATAAATCGCTAAATACATCATTATATAAACCTAGTTTTTTTGCTTCTTTCGATGCAAGCACCCATCCCAATATCATTCCTGAGACAATAATAACTCCGTACCAATGTACCGTTATTGAACCCAGTTGTAGGGCCACTCTATCAATTGCTTGTATATTCCCCAAAGATTAACCACCTTTCTATGTTGCCCTAACCATTGTCCATACTCTTGTTTACCTTCATTACCTCTACTACAAATGAAAACAATATAATTCATTATCTACCAATATTCATAATGGTTTTTATATTGGATACTCATCATTTTTAGATAATTCATCAAACCCCTTTAGACCCACTATAAAATAAATTTATAGAGAAATGATGGAGATTCTTTGAAGTAATTTACGAAAAAATATTGCTTAAAAGATAATAGCCCTCTGAAAACATGCGGATGAACTAAAATGAAATCCTACTCAAGTTAAAATGATGTGGTATTTTCATGAACATTGCTTCGTTTTTTTATTTTGTGAATAAAAATGTGACTTTTGCCATTTCATAATTTATTTTCCGTTTTAAAGGCTCCATGGTTTCTTCATACTTCCCTATTATTATGAATCTTGAATAAATTATTGGAGGGATTTTGATGAAGCTAAAATTCACTATCTTATTGGCTATTCTAATTTTAATTCTTGCTGCCTGTTCCTCAAATCAAGGCGGGGAAGGAAAAAAAGAGGGGATTAAGAAGGGGAACATCGAGGGCTTAGAAGCATCAAGTAGTAAAATATCGACAGAAAGGGAGTATAATATTGTAGCTAAAGAATCGAAACTTGAAATATCCAGTGATGTTTCTGTAGTTGCATGGACATTTAACGGAACTGTTCCAGGCAAACCAATTCGTGTCACTGAAGGAGAAACAGTTAAAATTAATTTAAAAAATGAATTACCTGAACCTGTAGCTATGCACTGGCACGGAATAACTGTTCCAAACCAGATGGATGGGATACCAGGGGTAACACAGAATGCTGTTCAACCTGGGGAGACTTTTACTTATGAATTTACACCTAATGTTCCAGGAACCTATATGTACCATACCCACCAAAATGCGGTTAACCAGCTTGATATGGGTCTCTACGGATCTTTTATCGTTGAGCCAAAAGAAAAAACATATGACCGAGATTACACTCTTATGTTAGATGAATGGGTAAGTACACCTGAAAATGCAGATATGTCCACAAACGAAATAGGTAGCATGGATCATGGGAACATGAGTGGTATGGGACATGGTGAAAGTTCTCAGGAAAAGAGCACTAGTACCGGTATGGGACACGACATGTCTATTTACGACCTATTCACAATTAATGGAAAAAGTGGAGATGCTATTAAACCATTAAAAGTAAAAGAAGGGGAAACAGTCCGGATTCGCTTAGCCAATATCGGATATTTATCTCACAACATTCATCTGCATGGTCACAAATTCAAAGTAGTCGCTATTGATGGCCAAGAATTAAGCGATCCAAAGGAAATCAAGGATCAATTAATTGCGATAGCCCCAGGCGAACGCTATGACATAGAATTTATTGCAGATAATCCGGGAAAATGGTTCATTGAGGATCACGGAGATGTAGAAGGTACAGACGGAATGAAAGCAATCATTGAATATGAAGGAAATAGTAAATCTAAAGATAAATCTGACAGTAATAAAGACCTACCTATATTTACTTATATGAATTACGGAACTTCAAATGATAGAAAATTCACTCTAGATCAGAAGTATGATGTTGAATATACGATGGATCTTAACGGAAATAACACTGATAATATTTGGACAATAAATGATAAATCGTTCCCAAATATTGAGGGTCTTAATATAAAAAAAGGTGACTTGATTAGGGTAAAATTAATTAATAATTCACCAAAGGGTGTTGATCACCCAATGCATTTACATGGACACTCTTTTCAAGTATTAAGCAAAAATGGAAAAACGGTTAAGGGCTCCGTCATTATTAAGGATACGGTAAACCTACAACCGGGTGATGAATACGTTGTTGCCTTTGAAGCTGATAACCAGGGTAATTGGCTGTTCCATTGTCATGATTTACACCATGCAACAGCTGGAATGGTGGATATTATCAAATATATTGGGTTCCAGCCAAACTTTACACCAGATCCAGAGGCTAACAATATACCAGAATAAACTGTTCGCTTTACACGTAAAAGGAAGTGGCATAAAAAACCACTTCTTTTACTCTGATTTTTGGGAGATTAAGATTATTAAAACGTATTGTATGTAGAAACTATGAAAATCGTATTACAAAACATACTACAATGATAAATTTTAATTTTGTACAAAAGGCATAATACCCCCTTCAAATTATTGGATTTTTATTTCCCTTTGTTTGTAAAAGTCCATACTATGCCGATAATTACGATTGCAATAAAAGATAAAAAAAATAACTGACTAAACATATGGATCAAATGATGTATCATCATACTCTTTCCCATCATCATTCCCATTGAACTCGGAGGAAACCAGACCATTCTCAAAACAAAAAGAAGTAAACAGATTCCTAAAATAATGAAAAATACCGAAAGGAACTTTGACCAAATTTGTCTCATAATCTCACCTTATTCTACTTTATATCCAACACCCCAAACGGTTTGGATAAATGACTTATCTACTCCAGACACCTTTAACTTTTCTCGAAGATTTTTTATATGGGAATCCACGGTTCGGTCATCCCCCTGAAACTCCAATCCCCAGACCAGTTCAACTAATTGCTCTCTTGATAGTACTTTTCCTTTGTGGTTTATTAACGACTCTAGGATATCAAATTCTGTTTGTGTAAGATTAATAGGTCGTCCTTCATGTGTTACAACCCGAGCACCCCTATTGATGACAATTCCTTTATATTTCATAACCGACACTTCTTTGTACTGAAGGTTTGCTCTTCGTAAAAGGGCTTGAGCTCTTGCAATAAGTTCTGCTCCATCAAATGGTTTTACAAGATAATCGTCAGCTCCGGAAGACAGACCGGTCACCTTGTCTTGTACAGTTCCTTTTGCGGTTAACATCATGATAGGTACATCTGAATACTCCCTAATCTTTTCGAGCGTTTCCCACCCATCCATTTTTGGCATCATAACATCAAGAATGATTAAATCAAACACAGATAATTGCACCTTATGGTATGCCTCTTCGCCATTCTCTGCTTCCTCAACATAAAATTGACTTTGAAGATAGATCCGAATCAATTTTCTCATTTCAAGTTCATCATCAACGACTAATATTCTTTCCATTGTTTTATTTCATCTCCAATAGAGTCACATTTCCATTAGTTATATTTGCTGTTTAAATAAATTTTAAATGTAGAGCCTTCATCCTCCACGCTATCAACGGCGATTTTCCCTCCATGAGCCTCGATGATTTGTTTCACCACATATAATCCAATGCCACTCCCACCTGTCTTGCGTGTTCTCGATTTATCAACCCGATAAAATCTTTCCCATATTTTAGGGATGTCCTGTTTAGGAATTCCCATTCCAGTATCCCTAATTTCAATCATAACCCTTTCTTTTTCCTGGTAAGACTTTATGATAAGTTTTCCCTTTTCGGTATATTTAATGGCATTTTCAATCAGATTATAAAAGACTTGTTCTATTCTCTGTACATCCAAACGAAGTTTAGGAATATCCTTATCCAGTTTCAAGATTATCTTTATCCCCTTTTCCGTTGCAGCAGGTGTAAGATTCATGACAACTTTATTAAGAATTGAGTTTATGTTTGCTACTTCTATTGAAAGCTCAAATTTTCCCACCTGAAGTTTGCTCATCTCAAATAAGTCATTCAAAAGGAAAGATAGCCTATTTGCTTCCTTGTTTATGATGGTTGTATATTCAGCTTGTTCTTCACTGTTCCGATACATTCCCTTACTTAGAATATCGCTGTAACCCTTAATATAAGTTAAAGGAGTCCGAAGTTCATGAGAAATATCCGCTAAAAAGTCGTTCCTCGTGTCCTCATAATCCTGGAGTTGTTCCCCTAGTCTCTGAATGGTTTGGCCAAGCTGTGCAATTTCGTCATTTCCTTTGGTTGTAATTATTTGTTTATATTCCCCTTTTGCCATTTTTTTAGTTGCATCCTTCATGATTAAAAGAGGTCTTGTAATCTTTTGAGATAGAATTCCTATCAATCCAAACGACAAAAGAATTGTTCCAACAAACGTAAGGAAGATCAAAATTTTTAAAACTAGGACAATTTCCCTTATTATTTTTGCTGGATAATACATATATAAATGCCCATTTCCATTCCCAATTGATGTAACAGTGATAAGGTAATCGTGGTTTTTCCAGTCCTTCTCCAAAATTTCATTCATTTCAATATCGCCACTCTTTAGGATATGACTTTTCATATCTTGGTCTGGCTGAACAGATGAGGCTACTACCTGATTGTCGGAGTCTGTTATTAATGTAGATGTTCTTGAGCCTTTTTCCATAATAACAACATGGCTGATGGTCTCCTTACTATAGTTCGCTTCCAAAATTTCCACATGGTTTCTTCCCCTTGCCATCAAATCCTGGGTTACGTAATCAACGAAAATGTTCGTAAATATCCCGTATAAAACCAATTCCAAAATAAAAATCAATGCTAGAAAAACCAAACTAAATAAAAAACCAAGCTTAAAAGATATTTTATTTATTCTTTGAGTTATTTTCATTTTTTGCTCCTGTTGTTTACTATTATTATATTTTCCATTTAATGACCGCTGTAATAATATTTCATATATTGAAGCCTTTATTCTCCTTTAGTATAATAAAAAATTTTAAAGAAACTATGGAGATATTTTGGAACTATAAACTTTCTTTGAGAAAGACGAATGCAATATTCCTCTTTTGTACTTATTGTTACTTTTTAATCTTTACGCCCAAAATCCATAAAATCTGCATAATTTAGAGTTATGCTCAAATAAAAGAAAGGAGTTGAGTTTATGAAGAAAAAAGTAGCGTTGGGACTATTGAGTGTTGCTTTTGTTTTAGGAGCTGGAACAGCCGTTTATGGTGCAACCACTGATACAGAGGAAGGATTATTAAACTTTAAAAAAATGCTACCTTTTATGCAAGAAATGCACCCTGATTTTTCAAAACAAGAATTAGAGGACATGTACAACACTTGTCATGGTTCAGATGAAAATAAAAATACACAAACACAACAAACCACCCAGATGATGAACCGTTTATAAACAAAATATAATTTCAACAATTTCTTAAAGGTCTAAAAACTACTATCAAACTTAAAAGGTAGAAATAGATTATCTTCTTTGAATGGAGGGACCAAGGTGAAAAAACTTCTAGTCTTGGGACTTATGAGTGTCCTAATGATAGGATTTCTAACAGGTTGTGGTTCCAAGGAAGGGTCATTAGAAACATTAGACTCTAAACATGAACCATTTCCGGATTTTGTTCTTAACGCTAGTGATCAAGTTCAAGAGGCCTATGTACTTGCCTCGGAGTATCCTGAAGCATTGTCAGTCGCTCCATGTTTTTGTGGCTGTTATGCAATAGATGGACATAAAAGCAATTTGGATTGCTTCGTAGATGGTATGGGACCTGACAATGCAGTAACTGGTTGGGACACAATGGGAATATCGTGAGACATCTGTGTAGTAGTTGCCCGGGAGGCAACCGATATGTATAAAGATGGCAAAAGTTTAAAAGAAATTAATAGCAAAATTCTTGATAAATATGATTACTATGGTGATCCAACACCTACTCAAGTACCAAATGATTAACATTTAAGTGTATGACAAAAGGTTAATCTATTATTTATATTTCCGGCCAGCGTTTTAAAGCGCTGGCCTTTATTTATCATTCTGAACTTTATTGTAATAATATGGGGTCCCAGAAAGTCAGTGACGCCTACTTTCTGGGACCCCATACTTCTAATCATATTTGCTTGCAAGATTATAAAGATCTGCTTTTGTGACTGGTCCTTTAATATGATCTTGGATGATTCCTTCTTTATCAATAACAAATGTTTCAGGTTGTGCAATTACATTGTATGCTTTTGACACCTTTTGCTTGTAATCAAATAAATATGTGGAGGTTGTTTTATATTCATTGATAAATTTCTTTACACGGTCTTTTGTTTCCCCTCGGTCAATTATCAACAACTTCAACCTCTCCCCATATTCCTTTTCAAAAGCCTCCAGTTCAGGTGCTTCATCCACACACGGTCCACACCAGGTAGCAAAGTAATTTAGTATGACTACCTGCCCTCTAAAATCAGACAACTTAATCAAATCCCCATTTAGGTCTTCCAGTTCAAAGTTGAATCCGGCCTCACCCACACCCGTATATTCACCTTTATTTGCATAGGCTACGCCAAAGTAAACGAACAGCCCAATCATTACAACTAAAACGAGGATTTTCATACTTTTTTTATTCATAAGTATTCTCCCCAGCTTCGCTTAGTTAAGATTCTTAAAAGAGATTGTGTATGTTGCAACAAAAATACCCTGTAAGGCCAACTATAACTTTCATTTATCTAGCTGGTTTAAATCCTTTCAATCTCAATGCATTCAATAATACAGACACTGAGCTAAAGCTCATTGCTGCGGCTGCAATAATTGGATTTAACAGTGGACCACCAAATAAATAGAGGATTCCCATCGCAACAGGGATGCCTAAAGAATTGTAACCAAACGCCCAGAATAAGTTTTGTTTAATATTAGATATTGTTTTCTTGCTTAGTTGGATAGCTGTTGGTACATCCATTAAGTCACTTCTCATCAGGACAATGTCAGCTGATTCCATGGCAACATCTGTTCCTGAACCAATGGCGATACCAATATCTGCTTGAGCTAGAGCTGGAGCGTCGTTGATTCCATCCCCAACCATTGCTACCTTTCTGCCTTCTCCTTGAATTTTCTTAACCTCTTTTGCTTTGTCCTGAGGAAGAACCTCTGCAAGAACCCGGTCTATTCCTACCTGTTTGGCAATGGCTTCTGCTGTTCTCCTGTTGTCACCAGTAATCATCGCAACCTCAATACCCATTTTATGAAGCTGTTCAATGGCTTTTTTACTATGTTCTTTTACAGTGTCAGCAACTGCGATAATTCCTGCAATCTTGCCGTCTATTGCAGCAAACATTGGGGTTTTGCCTTCTTCAGCTAGCTTGTCTGAAGTTGCCTCAAGGTTTTCTAATGATATTCTGCTTTCAACCATAAGCTTTCTATTGCCAAGTAAAATATTTTTACCATCTATTTTTACCTCGATACCATGACCTGGAATTGCTTTGAAGAAGTCAAGTTTCTTAAATTCCAATCCTTGATCCTCGGCACCTTTTACAATGGCATCTCCAAGTGGATGTTCAGATCCCTTTTCTGCTGATGCTGCCAATTGCAACAAGTATTCTTCCGAAATTCCGTTTGCTGTCACTATATCCGTTACCTTTGGTTTACCTTCAGTAATAGTACCTGTTTTATCAAATACTATTGTATTTATTTTGTGAGCAGTCTCCAACGCTACACCACTTTTTATTAGTACACCATATTCAGCACCTTTACCAGTACCCACCATAATAGCAGTAGGAGTTGCCAAACCTAATGCACAAGGGCAAGCTATTACAAGGACTGAGATAAATATGGTTAAAGCGAATATGCTAGATTCCCCGCCAAAGAAATACCAAACCAACGACGATACAATGGCTATAGCAATAACTACTGGAACAAAATAGCCAGAAATGACATCTGCCATTTTAGCGATTGGAGCTTTTGAGCCTTGAGCATCCTCCACAAGTTTAATAATTTGAGCTAAAGCAGTATCTTTACCGACTTTTGTTGCTTTATATTTAATGGATCCATTTTTATTGATGCTCGCACCAATAATTTTATCGCCAATATTCTTTTCAACCGGGATGCTCTCACCTGTAAGCATGGATTCATCTACTGATGTCGTCCCTTCGATTACTTCTCCATCAACAGGCATTTTTTCCCCTGGCTTAACGACGATAATATCGCCAACTTCAACCTCTTCAATCGGAATTTCTATCTCTTTATCATCTCTAATAATGATAGCTGTTTTAGGAGCAAGTCCCATAAGTTTCTTGATTGCTTCAGAGGTTTTCCCCTTTGTTACAGATTCTAAATATTTACCTAGTAATATAAGGGTTATTATGACACCTGCTGCTTCAAAATATAAATTCGCGGCATAATCTGAATCCCCCTGATAAATCTTTACAATAGCAAATATTCCATAAATAACTGCAGCAGATGTACCAATAGCTATAAGGGAATCCATATTAGGACTTCTCATAAATAAAGATTTAAAGCCTACTGTGTAAAATCTATTACCAGCGAATAAAACCGGTAGTACCAATAGTAATTGTGCTAATCCAAAATTCAAAGGATTCATCATTGGGTCTATAATCTCTGGAAGCTCAAATCCAATTGCCTCACCAAACATATGGCCCATTGTGATAATGAGAAGAGGAATTGTAAAGATTGCAGATATAACGAACTTTTTCCACAATACTTTTATTTCCTTTTCTTTTCTCTCTTTATCTGCATCGACAGTAGTTGTTTCTTCTTCAATTGCTTTGTACCCGGCCTTTTCGACTGCATTCTTTATGTCTGAAACCCGTACCTTTTCGGGGTCATAGCTAATATTTAATTTTTCAGTTGCGTAATTTACATTTGATTCAATAACGCCCTCTAGCTTTGATGTCACCTTTTCAATTCTTTTCGCACAAGCTGCACAGGTCATTCCTTCTATTTTTAATGATTTTGAACTCGATTCAAGAATGACTTCGTAGCCAGCTTTTTTTATGGTTGCTTGAATATCCGGAATTGAAACCTTTGCTTCATCAAAATGAATGCTTAGCTTTTCGGTTGCATAATTTACACTAGATTGAAGGACACCATCTAGCTTTGATGTTACTTTTTCAATTCTTTTGGCACAAGCTGCGCAGGTCATTCCGCCTATTTTTAGACTTTTCTCCAACCTCTTCACCTCAGATTCTTGGTTAGTGTTATTTTGAAAACTGCCATTGAACTAACTGACATGACCATCAAAAAATTTTCCAGGATGTTCCCCACCTTGTTTTCTGCGTCCAATACGATCGACCAGAAAAACGGTTGAAGCCTACATCCTTCAAATCCTTCAAATCCTTCAAATTCAAATGAAGTCACTCCTTTTGTATATTGCCTTTCTCCAATAGAATAATGAATTATTATGAAGACTTTATGGAGGAAGAAATGTTTTCATCTTTTTGCCATAGTTTAAGAACTAATGAATCTGTGATTTGATTACTATAAATGGAGTATACAGAGAATTCTACAAAAAAAAGAAGATATTTTTAAATCTCGCAGTATCTTCTTTGAATTAAATCATTTCAGTCAATTATGGGTGTCTTTTCTAAAGTATATCTTAAAGGTTGTTCCTACTCCTTCTTCACTATCAACATCGATTTTAGCATGATGAAGCTGTAATATTTTCATTACAATAGTTAGTCCGATTCCCGTACCTTCGATTTGATTCCTGCTTTTATCTCCCCGATAAAGCCTTTCAAAGATAAACGGTATATCCTCCTTCTTTATCCCCATTCCATTATCTTTCAGTTCCACTGTAACGCTATGATCATTTGCGTATATATAAATAAGCACCCTACCATCTGGTTCGGTAAATTTCAGAGCATTAGATAATAAATTAATAAATACTTGCTTAAGTTTATCCTTATCTCCAGTCACCAGATAATTTCCATCCGGATCGATAAAATGTTCTATTGTTATGTTTTTCTTTTCAGCTACCATATAAAAATCTTTGCATATATCAGTAATTAATCCATCCAGAGGGATTGATTCAATATTAATCTTAATACTTTCTGATTCAAACTCTTTTAATACGTTCAAATTATCAATTAATCTACCAAACCGCACCACTTCTCCATTTAGGCTTATTAATCGCTCTGTAGTAATTGGGAAAACCCCATCGATCATCGCTTCTAGATTATTTTGTAATACATTTAAAGGGGACCGAATCTCATGGGATATATCTGAAACCAACCTTTTCCTTAGCATATCTTGGTACTTTAATTTTTCCGCCAAGTCATGAATACTCTTTCTTAAATCTTCTAACTCTTCCATATTGCTTTCCATGCTAGATTTTGCACTGGAATTTTCCTCTGATAATCTTAAAGACATTTCAGTCATCTCCTTAATAGAAATTTAAAATTGTTTCGAAAAGTATAGTCTTAAAATGATTTTGAAAATAAGGGTTACTAAACTCACTAGCCAAAACACTATTATTGATGGATTTGTTTACTACCAAAAGTAAATATTTTTGAAAAATAATATTTTTAATGTTTCAATAATATCAATTTTATTTAAAGATGATATGAAGAGGCCGTCTAAATTTATAAAAAAAGGCATCTTGCTAGTGCTGGATGCCTAAAATTTTAATATTTAATTGTATAGGGCTGGCATTTTTATGAAAACCAATAAGTTATGGTATCTAATATGCCAAGGAAAATAAATAATAGTGCAGCAATTTTTTGAATAGCATTACCTATTTTTCTGCTTTTCTTCAATAGAGCTCCATCCAGTCCAATAAAAGTTATTATTCCCGCAAAAACAATAACAGGAACAGATGTACCTATTGCAAATACAGATGGTAAGACAACTCCATATGATGAACTTAAAACAAGTGGCATTAGCGTGAAAAAGAATAATGAAAACATCGTTGGACAAAAGGCAATTGAAAAGCTTACCCCCATTAGGAAGGAACCGAGTTTACCCTCACCTCCCAAATTTGGAATACGCTCTGTCAGTGAATTAAGCCACCGTAGCTTAAGCACTCCTGCAAGGACAAGACCAATAATAATAAATAAGGGACCCATCAATTTCCTGAATACAGAAAAGTAATATGGAAGAACATCCTGAAATTCTCGTCCAAGCCACCATACAGCTACTCCCAATAACGTGAAGACAATAATCTTACCCATGACAAAAAATCCAATTTCTACCCATTGATGCTTTGTTAGCAGAGAACGGTTTCCATAAATAGTAATTGCTCCGATATTCCCAGTCAATTGACATGGTGCCAAAGCTCCGATTAAACCTAAAATCAGTGCAGCTAGTATTGGAATTTGTTTCGTATCATTAATAATATTAATAAAGGGGCTACTAAGGATTGTGCTAATATCCGAAAGGATTTGATACATAAAATACCTCCCTTGCGATTCTATTTTCTATTTAATTTTAAAAAAGTCCTCTTATAAATGTATACCATCACCTATAATCAGGTTTAAGATTTTAACAACAATCTTTACGAAAACAGCCTTAATTAATAGAAAAGGATAGATTTTGACATGGCGATGTCATATATCCATCCTTTTATATTAATTCTAATAGTCTGTTATCAACCTATTGGAAGAATAGAGATCTAATTTCCTCTAAACTTACAACATCTATATTTTCCACCGCTTCTAAATATCCGATTACTTTGTCATTATAAAAAATTCCATAGGTTACAGGTTTTTCTAGGGTAAAATTAACTTCAACAATTCCTTCCTGACCTGAAAACTTGCTCAGAATTTCCAATGTCTGTGCATTTACAATGGAAAATTCCCCTTCTGGATTATCAAAAGAAGTTAAATCCAATAATAATTTCGTTCGAATCCCAAAACCGGCAACAACAATTAATGGTTCTAATTCATAGCCAATCCCTTTAATTGCCACGGTTTGTTCGTTATTTGTAATTTCGGCTTTTTTAATTAAACGGTCAGTAGGGACTTGGCTAAAATCATCCCCGTAAATACTTTGATTTGTTTGTGATGAAGGTTCATTAACAGATGAATCAGTACCCGTCGAATCAGAACCAGAATCTTCCACAGATTTATCACTACTTGATGCAGAAATAGAATTGAGGTCATCTACCACTTTAATGGTACCACCAATCATTCCCATCCAGCAGCTAAAGCTAAGATCATCACTTCCAGGAGTAAATTCGATAGTATTTGCACCACTCTGAAGTTTTTGAGAGATATTCAAAGATGGAATGACGATTGTACTGTTACAGCCGGTCAGTTCCTTTCCATCTACAACCCACTTAACAGGCATGTCTTTTTGTACATACAATACATTTGGGACATAACCGCTATAACTTGCCGTCATATTTAAATGTTGTACTCCATCTTTTATTGTTGCTTTGGCGCTATTTGCCGAAGCAACACTGCCTGTTCCAAAGGCTCCAATTTTAGATAAAACTGCTTTTGGGCTCAGATTCATTCCTGCTAAAGCCATGCCTCTATTCCCCATAATAAATCCTAAAACAATAATTAGAACACCACCAAATTTAAGGAGTTTTTTGGTATATCCTTTACTCAATAAACCGGATATCGCCCCAAAAGTCAGCATGAGTGGCACCGTTCCTAATGAGAACATGAACATCGATAAGGCACCTCCCACTGCGCTACCGGTTCCTAAAGCAAAAATTTGCATGGTTTGCAGTGGTCCACAAGGCATGAATCCATTAGCCAATCCAACTAAAAAAGGTGTTCTTGGTTTAGTTTTCATTTTACATATTGACTTTGGCATAGGGAGTTTTATTTGAAACTTTCTAAATGCACTAAATCCAGCCATATTGAAGCCCATCATAACCATAAAGACACCTGCAAATATTTGCATACCTGCTTGTGCTTTAAGTGAAAGAGTAAATGCAGAGCCTATAGCACCCACGATTCCACCTAGTATAGAGTAGGAAATCACACGACCAATATTATATAAAATAGCTGGTTTCATCGCGTCAAATTTACTCTTACTCTCTTTGTTTAAGCTTTGAGAAAGCATAATGCCTCCGCACATGCCAACACAGTGGATTGAAGTGAGAACCCCGACCATGAATAAAACTGCATAAGAAGCATTTTTAAGTTTTGCATCCATATCAAAGCCACCGGTATTCATCCCAAGAAACACTATTGCGACTACTACAATCATGATTCCAATAAATTTATAATCTTTTTGAGTTTCTGTTGTATATCCAATTTTGTTAATCGCCGTTTTAATCTCTTCTAAAGTGCAGATTTCATCGTTATACTGGACTTCGGCATATTGACCGGAAAAACTAGCTTTTACTTTAGAAACACCATCTACTTTACCTGCAGCTCTTTCCACACGTTTTTCACAAGATGTACAAGTCATATCGTACACCTTAAATTTTTCCCTTATTATTCTCATTTTTTTCCCTGCCTTTACGACTTACTAATGAATAGGGAAAGTATAAAGAATGGATATGGAGATTATATGGAGAAAAAAGTTGTGAATAAGAACAATTTGTTAAAATATAGTTTTATATTATCTTTCTATACCGAAAAAGACTTCTTTTTCTTGAGTCTAGGTTTTTCTCAAGTAACTAGTTTTGATATTTTGGGTTTGGGGTTTTTAATGTCCTTATGGTTGTTTTATCTATCAGGATAGATTTGGGGTTCCATAGCAAAAAAAAATAGCTCAAAAATATTTTTCTGTTAGTAAAATGGTTTTGAGCTATCAAAAAATGTGATGTATCTCTCCATAAGAATTAGTTATACTGTCTATTGCTTGAAGAAACAATCTCTACCTATTGCTACCAGAGGGATTTCAAGTGTTGTTATATGTATAATTTTTGTAAACGGTTGGTTATCGAATCCCATTACAGCAAGGTCATCAGCAGCAACGATACCACCGGTAACCAACAATTTCTAAATGCACTCTTAAGGATTCCTGTAGGTTTGTTTGGTTTAAGGAAGATATAAACTCTGCCGTTATTCTACTACCTTTTTCTTCTTGCAAGATCTACTTTGCTGAGGACAATGGTGGATTCCCCACTTGATTAGCAATAACTTTAATAAAAGAACTTCAAGAACTTCTTATTTCAACCAAGAGTAAATAGCTTATAGACATAGAAATTTCATACTTTCTGCACGATTTCTCCATATTCTAATTATATAGTCTATTTAGATTATTAATAAGATAAAAATATTGCATAAGTAAATGGAAGCATCTTGAGAGGTTTACATATTTAGGTCTTGAAAGTAGAAATGAGGGGGATTTTTAATGAGAATTAGTGAAAAGGCTAAGACTAAGATTCAAAAATACTCACGAACCTTATTTTTCCTGTTAGCATGGATTCTCTTGCTTGGGATCGTCACTCAAATTTCTTTAGCAGGCTTAGCTATTTTTGTTGATGGTGGACTTTGGCAAAAACACCGAGATATAGTAAATGTAATTGAGTTTATTCCCTCTATTATGTTTATTTTGGGTATTGCTGGTGGGATCCCTAAATTGTATAATGCTGCAAGCTTTGTGTTATTCTTTTTTATCAATTTCCAATACTATACTACTAACGGTTGGCTTGGTGCTATTCATGCAGCATTTACACTTGTCCTATTTATGATTTCATTGTATGTTGCTTGGGGTTCATATAAGATTATTGCAAGCGATTTTAAGAAAAACCGGGCAAAAACCGCCCGGTCCTTTTTTGGTCTAGAGAATATCCGA
>CALCRD010000339.1 GCA_937894355.1 uncultured Bacillus sp. | reverse complement strand
TTGAACATGAACGATACCATTTTTACCAGCGCCGAATTCGAAAAGGGGACGATTGGGGTCTTTGAAAACTCTTATGCCTTGCCTCAAGTTCAGGGAGAACGGTGGTCTCCGTCATTATATGTTGCTGGGACACAGGGTCTCCTCCACTTGACCCCTTATGAAACCGGGCTGACGATTAATATACCGCAAAAAATTAGTACCATTGATGCTTTATATGATATGAGCGGGAATGTTTATGGAAAGATTGCGGGGGTGTACAAGGAAGAAACAGAGCATTTTCTGGAATGCGTATTAGAGGGAAAGATGCCTCATGTTTCCAGCAGGGAGGCTTTGTATGCCGTCGCTGTGGCAGAAGCAATTGAAAAATCGTTGGCGCTTGGCCGAGAAGTTAGAATCGACGAGATAATCAACGGTTAGCGGGCTGGCTAATCTAATTTGTTTGACAGGAGGGATTACCAATGACGAACGGCGCATATGAACGTTACTTAAGCACGGTACAAGATTTAATCGGCAAGATTTGTCAGGAGCAACTGGAAAAGGCTGCAGATCTATTAGCTGAGACTATTAAGAATGATCGGTTAATTTATGTATTGGGAACCAGTGGCCATTCGTATATGGCGGCGGAGGAAATGTTTTATCGAGTGGGTGGCTTGATTCCTGTTTGTCCAATTTTTCCTTCGGGTTTAGATATATCCCACGGGGCTGAACGTAGTAGGATTATTGGCCGGTGCCCAGGTTATATCAGCAAGGTATTGGATTATCATTCACCTGGAAATGGCGATACTTTGCTGGTCGTTAATCCGGAGGGTGTGAACTGCGTGACCATCGAAACGGTGCTGAAGGCAAAAGAGATGGGGGTTAAGGTTGTAGGAATAACCTCTACAGAATTTTGTAAAAAAGTCCCACGTAACAGCGCCTCTAGGCATTCATCCGGGAAGAACATGTGTGAAATGGAGGAACTAGATGCGATCATCGATATTAAAATGCCGGAATGCGACTCGGTTTTGTCCTTCCCGAATGTTGAAGCAAGAGTAAGCCCGGTATCGACTGTTTTATATATGTTCGCCTTAAATGCTTTGGTAGGTTGTACAGTAGAGAAGCTCCTAGCGCTTGGTATTGATCCGCCCGTCTGGAAAGACCACAATGCACCTGAAGCATTAAAATACAATAAGGAAAACAGCGAAAAATACGCGGCACGGATCGGAAGATTGTAACAAGAGCGACCATGGGAAAATGTCACGATGTAAGGAGGAAAAGGATAATGACAGCACCCGCATATCTTAGGTTTTTAGATAAACTAGGAGAAATCATTGAAGAACTCAAAAAAGAGGAGAAAGAAAACTTGCAGGCTGCGGCGGAGAATATGGCCGATTGTATTGAGCGGGAAAAGATGATTCACCTTTGGGGTCCAGGAGGGCATTCGGCAATTGTTGCTGAGGATGCTTTATACAGAAAAGGCGGTCTTGCCTGCATTAATCCAATCTACGATCCGACCATGTCTTTGTCACACGGCGCGTTACTAGAGATAAACCACTTTGAAGGGATGACCGGGTTTGCCACTTTACTATTGGATTATTATGGGATCGAAAAAGATGATGTCTTTATTATCAGTAATGCTTTTGGTGCCAGTGCTGGTGGGGTTGACTTAGCGCTGGAGATCAAGAAACGGGGCCTGTTTTTAATTGCCATTTCTTCCGCGGAAGCCAAAAAATACTATATCAAAGGACATCCGCTGATGCACGAAAGTGAGCTGGTGGTTCCGGATATTGCGGATATAACAATTAGTAATCACTGTATTCATGGCGATGGATTGGTCGACATTGAAGGGTTGGAAATGAGAATCGGACCGGTTTCAACCATTATGCAGTCGGTCGTTTATCAAACATTAGTGGCTCAGACCGTAGAACTATTGGTAAAAAGGGGTTTGAACCCACCGATTTGGGTAAATGCGTTTGATGAGGGAGGAATCCAAAAAAATAATGAATATATCCAAAAGTATGCTAGGCGTGTGAAATGTCTATAGACATAAGGTTTTCGGCATTGGTTGGAAAGAGTGCTTAAAATCCGAACAATTTAAGTCCGATTAATGATGCATTTGATCACCCGATTGGAACATAGCCTTTGAGAGAACCGGTTTAATCCCATATAAGTAAAATTGTCAGCTAAAGGAGAATATGAGGGGGAAGAGCAGGTGCGGCAACTAATCGCATTAACGAATGGTACTATCCTCTCACCGATGAGGGAGATTCGTGACGGTGTTGTGGTGATTGAAAAAGATAAAATAAAAAAGCTTGGCTCCAGCGACCAGGTTGAGATTCCTGAGACAGCGGAGAGAATAGATGTTAATGGTTCGTATATTAGTCCTGGGTTTATTGATACGCATTTGCATGGCGCATGGGGCGGAGATGTGGCAACCGGTACAGAAGATGATTTGCGAAAGATGTCGGAAGGTTTAGTTAGAGGAGGGGCAACAGGGTTTATTCCGACTACGTTATCAGGATCCCTTACTCAGATTACGAAAGCGGTCGATTCCATTCAGAAGACGATGGAAAGAAAGCCCCCGGGAGCAAAAATTCTTGGTGCACATTTGGAAGGTCCGTATTTTAATATGGAACAAAAAGGAGCGCAGAATCCGGAATTCATTATTACACCCAAACCTGAGGACTATTTACCACTTCTCCATGGTTATTCTTGTATCAAACGGATTTCCGCCGCACCGGAAATTCCAGGCGCACTAGAACTCGGGCAAGAGCTTAAAAGTCGTGGGATTGTCGCTGCGATCGCACACTCGGATGCTACATATCAGCAAGTACTGAGAGCAGTAGAAAACGGTTATACCCATGTTACCCATATGTTCTCAGGGATGGGAGGGGTAAGAAGGGTTTCCGCCTATCGAGTGACGGGACTGATTGAGACCACATTACTCCTTGATGAGTTAACCACGGAAATCATTGCCGATGGGCACCATTTACCTCCCAGTCTGATGAAGTTAGTGTTAAAAACAAAAGGAATGGAAAAAGTTTGCCTTGTTACCGATTCAATGGCTGCGGCCGGATTGGGACCGGGACGTTATGATTTGGGTGGTTTAGAAGTTATTGTTGAGTCAAGTATTCCTGAAGTGTTTGAGATACCGACTGAGGAGAAGAATTATGTTGGAAAGCTAGTCGATCGGAGTGCATTTGCTAGTAGTGTCGCAACGATGGATCAACTTGTACGGAATATGGTGAAGCATGTAGGCCTTAATGTCTTGGAGGCTGTGAAACTGGTTACGATCAACCCAGCTAAGATACAAGGTCTAGAGAAAGAAATCGGGATTTTAGCTCCTGAAATGAAAGCAGATATCACAGTTTTTGATGAAGATATAAATATTAAAATGACCATCGTTGATGGGGTGATAAAATATAGAGCTTAATATTGGGGAAACCTTGTTTGCTCTGTTTAGTTTTATTGAATAACATAATTGAAAGGAGTTACATTTGATATGGGGACAAATGTTAGCCCTAGTAGGGAACTAGCAGTAGATCACTTAAAAGTTAAGGTTTACAAAAGTAGGGAAGAGATGGGGTTGGCCGCTGGACAGACAGTAGCTTTACTAATGAAAGAATTATTAAAGAAACAACAGGTTGTAACGATGGTTTTTGCTGCCGCCCCTTCCCAAAATGAATTTTTGGACACTTTAGCTAACGAGCCCGGGATTGACTGGAAAAGGGTATTAGCCTTGCATCTGGACGAATATATCGGGCTTCCTGCCGATTCACCCCAGCGCTTCCGTAAATACCTTGAAGATCATATTATGAACCTTGTTCATCCCGGGGAAATCAATTTTTTAAACGGAAATGCCAAGTCTGTTGCCGACGAAGCTCGACGCTATTCCCAACTATTGCTGGACAATCCGGTAGATATCGTC
>CALCRD010000338.1 GCA_937894355.1 uncultured Bacillus sp. | reverse complement strand
GGAGAACTTGTAAATTTCAAAACTGATTTTCCGAGCTTGTCTTCTGGAACTGCATTAATTGGTTATTTAGAAGAAAAGGCTTCACTTGGCAATGGCTTCGAATTGACATTAACTCAAATTGGGGTAAAAGGTCCTCAACAGGAAGGCTTTGCAAGTAATTTCATCAATAACTTAGCAAATTATCGTTTATCTTATTATTGGTATGGCGATGCAGACAACACACTTAATTTAGAGGTAACACAGCGTTATAGGAGTGGAACTGTCTTAACAAATTGTTATTTTAGCTTTATCTCTGAAATAGGAAAGCATTACTTGAAATTTGAGTATGGCCGTAAACCTAGGGAAACGCGTAATTACTTTGATTTTGATACATGTCAAGATTCTCGCTTTTATCCTGTAAAAGAACTTAAGGGACGACCATGGGCTTATTGGGGAGATAAATCAACTTTTTGTGATGAAACGAGTATTAATTATTATTCTTTGAGTTTAACAATGATCTTTTAATGTGATTGGGGAGTCCAAGAAAGATTAACCTAAAGAGTAGAAAAAGATGTGATTCATATTAGCTTTGGGGGCGGATTCTCCTTTTGAAGTAGCGGAGGGTTCGTCCCATTGTTTTATCGCGGTTTTTTGGGTGTTCAATTAAATCTCAAACCTGGAAGGAGAATATGAATGCCGCCTAAACTTGTGTTTAATAGAAATAATAATCCTATTGGGATTGCATGGGCGTTACTGTGTTCTTTTTTTTGGAGCACTACCTTTGTTGTAGCACGTTATCTCTTACTGAAAAATGCTATTGATCCCATGTCTATGTCTGCTGTGCGGTTTCTTGGTGGCGGAATAGTAATGTTGTGTTGGGGACTTATTTCTTATGGAAAAGATGTTTTCCCGGCCTCAGGAGACTTGTTGATTTTAGCTGGTTTAGGCTTATTTGGAATGGCCGGGATGAGCACTTTATTATTTTATGGTCAACAAACAACAACTGCCATCAACAGTGCTATTATCTTGGAGGCCATGCCGATACTATTGAACATTTTGATTGCATATTTCTTGGGTGATATTCTTACATCATTTCATATAGTGGGTTTAAGCATTAGCCTTTTCGGAACTTTAGTTGTAACAGGTGTCCTTTCTTTAGAAGGATTTTGCTTTACCAAGGGTTTGCGTGGAGATTTTTTGGTTTTCTCAGGCTCCTTATGCTGTATTGCTAATTCCTTTATGGGGAAAAAAGTGGTAGAGAGATTGGGTAGTTTCCGCACAACCACTTGGGCCATGGTATTCGGGGGCCTGGAGATGCTCCTAGTATTGCAGTTTCGGCCCAACGCTTTTATTAACTGGCCTTTAACGTGGCCGTGGCTGATATATTTAGCAGTTTTTCCCACTGCTGTGGCTTTTTTTGGTTGGTTTAAAGGTATGGAATTAATTACCTGGTCCCTGCTTAATATTATTCAATGCCTTACGCCTGTTTTTACAATTATAATTGCCTGGATTTTTTTGAACGAAAGGTTAGGTTGGCTAAAAGCAATCGGTGCTGTCTTAGTAGTAGTAGGAATTATAATTGCTGGGAGAAAACCTGGGGTTATAGAAGAAAAGGAGCATTTATCCGCAAAAATAAGCAATTAGAGCAGGGGGTATAATTGGTGGAAGTAAAATTTAAGGAGTTTTGCCTTGGTGTTAATTATTGGCCACGTAACCGTGGAATTAATATGTGGCAGGATTGGCATCCAGAAGAAATTGCCGCTGAATTCGCAGAGATGAAAAGTTTAGGATTGAATACAGCGCGCGTGTTTCTGGTTTGGAATGACTTTCAGCCGATAAGAGAAATTAGAGGTTTTCGTCTCAAAGAGCCCCCTTTGGAAGTTTCTTTGCGTACTGATAACCAGCAAAACGAAAATACTTGTCCTGGTTTAATTGACCCAGTTATGATTTCGCATTTCGACGAGCTATTGGGGATTGCCAAAGCATATCAGATTCGCTTGATTCCTACTCTTTTTGTAGGATGGATGAGCGGTACAAGCTTGGACATCGATTTTCGTAATGGAAAGAACATTTTTACCGATCCCACCATGCTTAAGTACCAGGCTTGGTATGTTCGTTTTTTTGCCCAGCGTTATCGGAATGAAGAAATTATTTTAGCTTGGGATTTAGGTAATGAACATAATTGTTTTATGGAATGTCCAAGTAGGGATGCTGCATGGCTCTGGACTCGTTTTTTAAGGCAAGAGATCTGGCAGTTTGATCAGAATCATCCTGTAACATCAGGTATGCATAGCTTGGGAATGACATTGGCTGCTGTCGAAGCAGGTAGTAAATTTTTGATTCGCGATCTGGCAGAAGAAGTAGATTTCCTTACAGTACACCCTTATCAACAAGTGGTCCCAGTGGAAAATTCAGAACCACCTCATTTCCTCCGTAACACCCTTATTCCTGCTTGGCAAAGCCGATTGTATCAAGGTTTAGGACGAAAGCGGGTTTTATGTGAAGAATTCGGTTCTTTAGGTCGTTCTATGATGTCACTTGAAATTGAAGCAAAGGTTGCAAAAACAGTTCTCTATAGCATGGCCGCAAATTACGATTTAGGAGTATTGTGGTGGTGTCATACAGACTTCAATTGTAAATATGCTCCTCCTTATGAATATAACCTTTTAGAAAATGATGGGCTGGGTCTCTTTGACCAATTAGGTAATGCAAAACCTGTGGCGCAGGAGTTTGCCAACTTTGCCCAAGTGATTAGTAAAATCTCGTGGGATGAGGTGGAACCAGCACCTCGTCAAGCTGCAATTATGACGCCTTGGCGTGGTGAACCAAATATTGCAATTTTTAATGCTTTCGTCCTTTCTAAACAGGCTGGTTTAGAAGCAGAGATTATTTCGCCAGAAGCGGATCTTTCGCACTATAAATTGTTGATAGTTCCTTCGCTAGAAAGGGCCAATGGTTTTAAGCGCAGCCAATGGGATCTGATAATGAACTTTGTTGAGCAAGGAGGGGTTTTATATCTTTCGTATAATGGCTGTTCTATACCAGAGATGGAAAGATTGTTTGGGTTTAAATTACAATATCGTTGGCAGGAACCACGTTCTTTGCATCAGCTTAGACTAGGGGTAAAGCATAGTAGCCTCAGTAAGGAGGAAATATCCCTTAGGGGCGAAGTGAAACATGCTTTAAAGGTTTTATTGGATAAGGATAAAGTACTTGGTACAGATGAAGATGGGCAACCAATGGTTTTTGAAAATAACTACGGTCTGGGGAAAACGGTTTTTTCTTGTTTGCCTCTTGAATTGTTGATTAATAATGATAGCATTAATTATGCTTTAAATCGAAGTTTTAAGATATATGAATACTTAAAAGCACAAGCACAAATTGATGAATTAGTAAACATTGCACATCCGGCCTTGGAAAGGGTAATTCATACTTGGGGTGATAAGAAACTTGCCATAGTTGTTAATCATAGTCCAGATGCTGTGGAAGCGACCTTGAGCACCGCATGTGATTTGCGAGAAATAAAAGACTTAGAAACAGGAGTGGAATTGATTGGAGAGGTAAGCAAAAAGTTCAGTATTTCAGGGAACAGTGGTAAAGTTTACGTGCTTTCCTAGTACAGCGAAAGGGGTATCTATAGTTATAATTGGGGCTTGCTGAGAGAATAAAAATAGTCTATTAAGAAGGTGGTTTTATTCAGAAGGTAAAAACAGTGCAGGGATGTTCCATAAAAACCTTCAAAAAGCTTGCGGATGAAAAGTGTATTACTGAAACATAGGCGTTCGGTTAATAATTTATTTTTAAATGTATTCTTCATCTCTGTGTCGAATGATATAATGATAATTAAACACGGAAGGATTACCCTATGGCACAAATTCAGTTGGATCAAGAAATGATTGTAAAAGCTTTGACAGAGTTATTCCCCAAAGAGTAATTTTATCAACTGATGTAGAACCTTATTAAGAAACAGCGAAAAGTCGGAGTTTATCAAGCAATTTGTCGCATGAGTAATTGGACGTTTTTTTAACCAACCAAATTCCCGATGTGGTGTTCATTAACGCTGCTAAGCGCTGGTGTGATGCTGCTGTTGCCATCTTCGGAGCTCTAAAAGCCGCAACTTCAGGTGGCGATAAGGATGGATTAATATTTATAAATTAAGGTAGTCATTAGAACAATACTGGTAGTAAAATAATTGCAAATGCCATTTTTTAGCAGTCTTTGATTCTATTCAATAATTATATTTAGGGAGTGAGCTTATGAAGATATATATTCAAACTGATATCGAAGGAGTAGCTGGTGTTACCTTTTTTGAAGACAGGGATGAAGATTCGATCTCCAATTATTTTTATCGCGAAAGAATGCGAAAACTACTAACAGGAGAGGTTAATGCTGCAGTAAAAGCTGCATTTGATTCTGGAGCCACAGAGGTAGTGGTCAATGATAGTCATGGAAGTGCCTACAATATCCTCTTTGAATACTTAGATGAACGCTGTGAGATCCTCCATGGTCGTGGAGGTTCACAGCCATTTTGGCTTCAGGA
>CALCRD010000337.1 GCA_937894355.1 uncultured Bacillus sp. | reverse complement strand
TGAATTTTCTTTAGCAGAATGATTACTGCCGGTAATACGGAATTACGTAAAAAAACTGCCCACCTTATTTGAGATTAAAAAGGTGGGCAGTTTTTTGTAAGGCTCTTTTTTCAAACATTGTTGCTTTTTAAGATGAGAATGAAGAGATTTGACAGTAAAACAGCAAACATTTATGAGAAAAGAGCTTGCAAATTTACTTTCAAGCTACAAAATAGCTGATATAACGTTAAAATCGGGTTTAAGATTTTAACACAATCTTTACGAAAACAGCCTTTTGTAATTATAGATTGCATTAGTGTTGATTAGATTTTATGTTTTACTTATCCAGCGTGTTTGTTATTCTTCATTTTTATCTTTTTCGTCATGTGTTTGATGGGCACCGGGAACTTGCCTTGGGAGGTCTTGATGTAAATTTCTGTACTCATAGGTATAAGCACTGTAGTATTGCTGGCCTTCCTTCCAAGGAGTACTTTTATTCTCCACAGGTTTGTCTGTACCTGTTGGAGCTCCAAAGGCTCCTTCAGGAAATTCCTCTGCAGTTAAGAAATCTTGTTGCTTTTCCACATTTGGTAAGTCATGATAATTTTTATCCTTAACCATATTCCCACCTCATTTCAGCTAGTGCTATTAGTTTGACCATGATGGCGGGAATTATTAGGTTAATTAACTCAAGTATATTGCTCTAGTTTTGAGAAATATTCTTTTGTGAATTGAAAAAACACTTTTTCGGAAGGAGCAAGGTCCCTTCGTTTGGGAATAATCATCCCAACTGTTCGACGCACCTGAGGCAGTTCAATTGGTATTTTTACCGTAAATTTAGGTGTGGTTTCATCAAATACGCTTTCTGGAAGTAACGTGACTCCCATTCCAGCAGAAACAAGTCCTTTGATGGCATCTAAGTCTTCTCCAATGGTTGATGTATGTGGTTCAAAGCCAGCTTCTTTACAGGCATCAATAACGATACGGTGCAAAACCATTCCTTCTGGAAATACAACAAATTCATCATCTCGCAAATCCCAAAGTCGTAAGCTCGTTTCCTTGGAAAGTGGATGTTTTACAGGAAGTAGGGCAGCAATATTTTCGGAAAAGAAGATATGTCCTTCTATTTCTAAATCATCAGTAGGTACAGGGCCAAGAAAGGCTAAATCAATTTCTCTGTTTTTAACGGCTTCGATTAAGAATTTATACGAACCCTGACGTAAATGAAATCCTAAACTTGGGTGCTGTTCTTTGAATGCCGAAATGACAGTTGGTAAGAAATAACTGGCTAAACTAGTTGGAAAGCCAATTTTAATCGTTCCTCGCTCAGGATCAAGATACTCATCAATTTGTTGTTTAGCGTATTCAATTGCTTTTAAAGCTGTTTCGGTATGTTTTAAAAACAACTTTCCTACAGGTGTAAGCTTTACATTTCGTCCTGATTTCTCAAATAGCTGAACAGATAATTCCACTTCTAGGTTGGCGATTTGTCTGCTAATTGCAGACTGAGCAACATGAAGATGATCAGCTGCCTCAGAAACATGTTCGCGTTTGGCTACCTCAAGGAAATATCGTAATTGCCGCAACTCCATTTTTTTCACCTCATATTAATAACTATATCAAATTAGGATTGATTTCATCTAAATTATAGATTATTAATATTTACTTTAACAGATTATTGTCAGGGAAGGTCTATTTTTTTAGTAAAAAAATAAAATTATTTAATATTCGGTATTTTTGAGGATTAAATATGATTCAATTATTAGTAGCTAATATGACGATTTTTAGGGGAGAGAAGAGATATGAACTTGAAAAAGCACTTGAAAAAGCAGCTATATATAAACGGGGAGTGGGTTGAAGGTAAACGGTATACAACGCTACATTCTCCATATTCACAGGAAGTAATCGGAGAAATCCCAACAGCAACAGCTGCTGAGGTTAACGCAGCAATTGAAGCAGCTTTTCGCTCAAAAGAAGTGATGGCTAAGATGCCGGCCTACCAGCGTGCTGCAATTCTCGATAAATTAGTTAGCTTATTTGAGGCTCGTTCAGATGAAGCAGCTAGAATTATTGCGATGGAGACGGCTAAACCGATTTCTACTGCGAAAGGTGAAGTGGCCCGAACGATTCAAACTTATAAATTTGCAGCGGAGGAAGCAAGACGAATTCATGGTGAAACGATTCCTCTTGATGCCGCACCGGGCGGAGAGAATCGCATCGCTTACACAGTACGTGAACCACTTGGGGTTATTGGAGCGATTACCCCTTTTAATTTTCCAATGAACTTAGTGGCCCATAAGGTGGGACCGGCGATTGCCGCAGGAAATACGATTGTACTAAAACCAGCCTCCCAAACTCCGTTATCCTCCTTTTTTTTAGCAGAGTTATTGGAAGAAGCCGGATTACCAGCTGGTGCGCTTAATGTCGTTACCGG
>CALCRD010000336.1 GCA_937894355.1 uncultured Bacillus sp. | reverse complement strand
CGAGGAGGCTTCCCGACCGCCCGCGAACCGCTCGCGCCTGGAACGGAAATCAACAGCCAAGTTTAACACAGCCAAAAAATAAAATCGATATTCGATTGAGTTAAAGTGGGTAGAAATATGGAACAGAAACGCTTAGGCATTATTGGTGGAATGGGACCTAAGGCAACATCTGTATTTTTTGAAAAAATCATTGAAAATACAGTTGCCCACAGGGACCAAGATCATATCGATATGGTGATTCTTAATCACACTTCATTACCGGATCGAACTACGGCTATTTTAAATAATACCGAAGAAGAATTTATCGAAGCGATTGCTAAAGATATTAAACTTCTTGAGGCTGCAGGTGTAGCCAATATTGCTATCCCTTGTAATACTTCCCATTATTTTTATGATAGAATCCAACAAATGACCAAAATTAATATCATCAATATGATTGAAGAAACGATCAAAGAGATTCATGGGAAATATGGCGAAAATAGTAAAATTGGCATATTAGCTACAAATGGTACAATTAAAACCGGTATTTACAAGAGTGGTTGCGAAAATTACAATATGAAACTACAAAATCCTAACGATTGCCAACAAGGGCAAATCATGAACATCATCTATAATAATGTAAAAGGCGATATGGATGTAGATGGTAGCGAGCTAGAAGCATTAATCCAGGAGCTTATTATTGAAGAGAAATGTAGTATCGTTATTTTAGCTTGTACAGAGCTTTCTTGTATTCCGCTTAGTCCGGAAACAGCAAAAATGAGTATTGATGCAATGGATGTCCTTGTTAGGAAATCGATTGAATTATCGGGAAAGAAAGTGAAAAGTACTGAAACTGTACGGTCTGAGAGCCTGTTTTAGAAATCTAGGCTTTTGATTTATCATGGATTTGATTAATGATTATAGGAGCATCCTAGTTATCTTGTAATAGCTAGGATGTTTTTCTTCATTTGCGGTTTTTCTTAAAGTAACCAGCAAAGGGAAAACTTAGCGGAGATTTTCCGGTTAGAAGCAGAATAGAGCTGATTTTTGGGGGAATAAGCGGAGATTTTTCTGTTATGCCCAGAAAAGTCCCTCATTTTCCTGCTTTTTGAGTCAATAGGCGGAATCTCTCCGTCAATATACGCTATTTTTACGGATATTTACTAAATAGACGAAATTATTCCCTCTATTTTTCAGATTGGGTGTTTAACCAGATACCCCATGAAAAGGGCAGATTTACTGGCAGCTATCTCCGCTGATAGTTAGTTGAATTAAGAGGGAATTTCCCCCATATTTTCCACGCAAAAAACCCCCAAGCCATGGATGGTGGCTTGAGGGTTTTAAAATTGTTTTTATTATAGAACGCCTTGAGCTAGCATAGCATCGGCAACTTTGATAAATCCAGCGATGTTTGAACCAACTACTAAGTTTCCAGGGTAACCATATTCGTTCGCAGCATCTATACTTGCACGATAAATGTTTACCATGATGTTGTGTAACTTTTCATCTACTTCTTCGAAAGTCCAAGGATATCTCATGCTGTTTTGAGCCATCTCTAATGCAGAAACAGCAACACCACCAGCGTTAGCAGCCTTTCCTGGACAGAATAATACTTTATTGTTTAAGAAAATATCAATTGCATCAAGAGTTGATGGCATGTTAGCACCTTCACCAACAGCTTTAACTCCATTATCAACTAAAGTTTGTGCAGATTCAGCATCAATTTCGTTTTGTGTAGCACATGGTAATGCGATATCACAAGGAATTGACCAAATTCCAGAACAGCCTTCTGTATAAACAGCTGTTGGATGAGCAGCTACATACTCACTGATTCTTGCTCTTTTAACTTCTTTAAGTTCTTTAACGGTATCAAGATCGATTCCGTTTTCGTCATAGATATAACCGTTTGAATCGCTACAAGCAACAACTTTAGCGCCAAATTCAGCAGCTTTTTGAATAGCATAAATAGAAACGTTACCAGATCCAGATACAACTACTGTGCTTCCATCGAAAGAAGAACCATTGTCTTTTAAGAATTCTTGCACGAAGTATACTGTACCAAAACCAGTTGCTTCAGTTCTAGCTAAGCTTCCGCCATAGTTAATGCCTTTTCCAGTTAACACACCAGCTTCATAAACATTGCGGCTCTTTTTGTATTGTCCGAACAAGTAGCCGATTTCTCTTCCGCCTACACCGATATCACCAGCAGGTACGTCAGTATCTTGACCGATATGTCTAGCAAGTTCGCTCATGAAGCTTTGGCAGAAACGCATAACTTCCATATCTGATTTTCCTTTAGGATCAAAGTCAGATCCACCTTTACCGCCACCGATAGGTTGTTGAGTTAATGAATTCTTGAGGACTTGTTCGAAGCCTAAGAATTTGATGATGCTAGCATTAACAGATGGGTGGAAGCGTAAGCCGCCTTTGTAAGGTCCAATCGCAGAGCTGAATTGTACACGGAAACCACGGTTTACTTGTACTTTACCTTGATCATCAACCCAAGGAACACGGAAAGTAATCATTCTTTCTGGTTCAACGATTCGCTCAAGAATTCCAGCTTCCTTATATTTAGGATGTTTTGCGAAAACAGGAATTAGTGAATCGAAAATTTCTTTTACTGCTTGATGAAATTCATTTTCACCTGCGTTTCTTTCAGTTACCTTTTGGTACACTGCATCTACGTATTCTTTAGCGACTTGAAGTTCTGGGCTTACTGCTTCTTTAACGATACTCATTGGCTTCAATTTCCCCTTTATTTAAAGTTTTTTTATAAGTAAGTAAATTATGAAATATCAGAATATAATTAGGGCGAATTTCTATGCTTACTTATTTTATAATTAAAATTATTCATAAACAAACGAAAATTATGTGAATAATGCCGAAAGAAATATGCCGAAAAAATAAATTTATAGCCGAAAAACCAATTTTAACCTTTAGGCATTAAGATATTTTTTCATTGCTTCAAGCAAAATTACTAAATTTCAAATCAATTGATTTGATATACATATATTATCTTCTGAATCAAATATAAACAATATATTATTTAGATGGAAATCATCTCATTTTGAGATTAAAAATCGACAGTTTTCATAGGAAAAAGGCAGAATAAAATGAGTTCTGCCTTTATTATGTTCAATTATTGTCGAAAAAATAATTATCCTTAAGCTTGGAGCTCATACAGTTTGCAAATTTCGATAATAACTTTTGTTGCTTTAACCATATTTTCCACTGATACATATTCAAATTTTCCATGGAAGTTTTCGCCGCCTGCGAAAATATTTGGAGTGGGCAATCCCATATAAGAGAGTTGGGATCCGTCTGTGCCACCACGAATTGGCTTTATAATTGGTCTAATATCAAGGTTTTCCATTGCTTGCTTGGCAAGTTCAACAATTTCAATAACAGGTTCGATTTTTTCCTTCATATTGTAATATTGGTCATGCATTTCTAAAAGGATGTTATCTTCTCCGTAAGTTTTTTTAAACTCATTTACAATATTCATCAGATGGGCTTTTCGTGCATTGAATTGTTGCAAATCAAAATCTCTTATTATATAAAACAGTTTTGTTTGTTCCACATCGCCATCGATGCCGAGCAAGTGAAAAAAGCCCTCGTATCCTTCTGTGTGCTCAGGGGCATCAGCTTCTGGAAGACTTCTGTTAAATTCCATGGCAATTTTAGCTGAATTGACCATTTTCCCCTTCGCTGAGCCAGGGTGGATGTTTTTTCCTTTAATGGTAAGAATAGAGGAGGCTGCGTTAAAGCTTTCGTATTCAAGCTCACCGATTGGGCCACCATCAACGGTATAAGCATAGGTAGCATTAAATCGATCAACATTAAATTTATGTGGTCCACGGCCAATTTCCTCATCGGGTGTAAAAGCTACTCTAATTTTTCCATGTTTAATTTCCGGGTTTTGAATCAGAAAGGCCATCGCAGTAATAATTTCAGCAATTCCAGCTTTATCATCTGCGCCAAGCAGCGTTGTGCCGTCAGTCGTAATTAAAGTGTGCCCTATGTAGTTGGATAATTCCGGGAAATCCTTTGGGGATAGAACAATTTTAGCAGCTTCATTTAAAATCAGATCATTGCCGTCATAATTTTCAACAAGCTGTGGTTTAACATTTTTTCCGGTAAAATCGGTTGCTGTATCAATATGGGCTAAAAACCCAATAGTTGGCACTTGTTTTTCCGTATTAGCAAAAATTGTGGCCATAACATATCCGTTCTCATCAATTGTTACTTCCTCCATGCCAATAGCTGTTAATTCTTTGACTAGCATGTTGGCAAGTGTTATTTGACCAGGTGTACTTGGACATGTTTCGCAGCCTTCATTGGATTGCGTATCTACTTTTACATAAGTAGTAAATCTTTCAATGATTTCATTTTTCAATGGTGCTTCAGCTCCTTGGCAAATTTATTTTTATCAAAATTAACGGTTAAATAACCCGAACAAATGAAAGGTATACCTTATCTTTATCTTATCACAACCCAGGCAAAAACATGTTTAAACCCTTATTATAGTTAATTAAGGCAATAATAGGTCTCTATGTAAAAAGGTGTTAATTTAATTTAGATATTCTAGTATAATAGTTACAGGGCGATTTTCCCAGCAAAAAAATAGCGACATTAGGAGGGATATTTAGTTGTATTGTTCCAATTGTAGAGAGGTTATTCCTGTAAAAACAGATAATTGTCCTAAATGTGGAGTAAAACCATTTCGAACAAAGGCCTATTGTTCCAATTGTGGAGACAAGAATATCAACAAAAATCTCGAGAATTGTAAAAGTTGTGGAGAATCTTTGACTGGTAATAATGAAAGCGCTTCAAAGGTGATGAATGATTCATGGTTTGATTCATTCCCAGCCTCCTTAAAACAGTTAATGGTCAAACTAAAACGGGAATAAGCACAGGCAACCGGATCTGATTCACTCCACAAGTGAAATCGGGTCTTTTTATATTTTTTGGGGAAAAATAAGCGAACTAAACGGAAAGCAAATGACAAGGAGGAAGCCTATTGTCGCAATTTCGTCACAATATTAGCCATAAAGAGTCATGTTTCAGCAAATTCTCCCATGATATATTTTATGTAGAGGTGGGGGAAATGCTACCAAAACTACGTACAACCTTAATTATCTTAATATTTTTTTTATTCGGTGGATTAATTGAGGTTAAGGCTAATGTTAGCCTGCAAGATTTAATTAACAAGGCAAAAGAGGGTGAGACGGTCGAATTACCAAGTGGTACCTATACAGAATCGATTATTATTAATAAACCGATTACCGTCATTGGCAAAGGCACTGTCCGTATTACTTCTGATGGAGACTCACCTGCTGTAATTATTAAAAACAAAGGGGCTACTTTAAAGAATATTGAAGTTGATAACCCTAACTCTGAATACGGTGTTTTCATTACAGGTTCAAACCATAAAATCAGTGGAATAAAGGTTAGAACAGCAAAAATCGGGATTAGGCTGAATAAGGCTAGAAACATTGAACTAAGAGATTCAAAAGTCATTGGTATACCAGGAGCAGCACAGGAAGCAGGAAATGGGATTGATCTTTACGTCTCAAGGGAAAATTTGATTGTGAACAACACCGTTTCTGATATTCGAGATGGGATTTATGTTGAGTATAGTGACGCAAATGAAATCACGGGAAATAAAGTTTCTCGTTCCCGATATGGTCTTCATTTTATGTACACTCAAGATAATATTGTCAGAAATAATACCTTTATTGATAACCATACTGGTAGCATGATTATGGTTTCATACAATGAGCTGTATGAAAATAACTACCTCTTGGAAAATAGGCAAAATGTTAATTCTCAAGGGCTCTATGTTTATGACCTGCACGACTCGGTCATCCGGAATAACCATATCAATGATAATCGGATTGGCATCATGATAGATAATAGCTTTACCAATACCTTTAGCCATAATGAGGTACGCGGAAATGCGTTAGGTATCATTTTTAAACAGTCGACAGATAATAATATTACTAAAAATGATTTCAAAATAAATGTGACGACCATTCTAACTTACGGTGATAATTCAAACCAAAATAATGTTTTTGAAAATTATTGGGATAGTCAAATGGGTCTGGATGCAAATGGTGACAACTTAAGCGATTTAGAAGTTATCGCCGATCCGTACTTTATGGAAATTACTGATAAAAATTCAGCATTTCAACTACTGTTTCAATCACCAGGTATGATGTTAATGGAAAAGCTATTTAAGAGTGATGAGACAACCTTAGTGAAGGATTCGTCTCCCGAAATGATTCCGAATATTCAGCAACAAAGTCATGCTGAATTAAACATGGGTATTATGTATGCATCTATACTTTTTATACTATTAAGTACCACCATTTATATTTTGGGGAGGAAGAAATTGATATGAAAAAAATGTTGTATTTAATGATGCTAGTCTTGGTGTTAGCGTTAGCGTTGGTAGGATGTAA
>CALCRD010000335.1 GCA_937894355.1 uncultured Bacillus sp. | reverse complement strand
TTGCATGGTTTTATCATTAAAGGTTCAACAGCTGCAATCTTAGCACTTGCGGAATTTTTAGACCCTGACCGGGCAGAAGCAGTACGGATGGTTCGGCAGAAATCAAAAGAGCTTGAATTAAACAAAGAAGTAGCCATTAACATTACCGGAAGAGTATTAAGCAAAAAACCTCAAGCCTATGACTTAAATGACCTGGTCACAGTTGGAAAGTCTCTTTTTAGACTTTCTTTTGAAGAGATAAAGTTTTTGAGTTTCCCATGTTTTGAATTTCAAGACAAAGTAATCGAACATAGTAGCTTTTTGCTAGCAAATGGGAAGGCATATGCTGCCTACATGTTTGGGGTAAATCATAGTGAAGGTTTGGTTCTATCTTTTATTAATAAAAAGCCAATTATGCTGGCAGTTACTGGCGCCCGAGACGAATTTCATCGCGACTTTTTGATAACCAAGTTAATCGATCAAATCCAAAGTGGTGAGATGAAACAAATTGATTTTTCAGCAGTCAAGGATATGCCCATTTTGCAGCAGGATGAAGTTACCGTAAATTTCCTTGGTGATACTTATTTTGGGGAAGATTACACCAGAAAAAGATTAAAAAGAGGAATACAGGATGGTTTGACCAAGTTTGGATATGATTATTCAATGCAAAAGCTTCTACCACTATTTTCTACGGGTGATTTGAACATAGTAAACTTTGAAGCCACTTGTATCGAAAAAGGTAGCCGTTCCCCTTATAAAGGAATTAAGCCTTACATATTATGGGCTGAAGGGGAGCCTTCAATTCAGGTTCTAAAGGATGCTAATGTCCATGCAGTCTCGTTAGGAAACAATCATGCTATGGATTTTGGAGTTGAGGGTCTTAAAACCACATTAACCGATTTTAAACAAGCGGGGATCACAACCTTTGGTGCAGGTATGAATGCAGATGAAGCGGGTCAGCTGTTAAGACTAAAAATTCATGATCATTCTTTATATATTATGAATGCTTATTGGTATAGAAAAGCAGCCTATCGTTCATTTGAGAGCTATGCTAGTGGGGAAAGTCCTGGAGTAGCTAGCTTAAGTGGCGATATTATTGATCGGATTAAAGCAATTAAGCTAAAGGATCCAAAAGGCTTTATTATTGTGCAGCCTCATTGGGGTGGCGATTTTCAAAAGACAAGTGCCCTCCAGCGAAAACACGCCGAGCAATTAATCGATGCCGGTTGTGATTTTATATTAGGCCATGGCCCTCACACACTTCAAGAGATTCGGAGATATAAGGGAAAGTGGATGGTTTTTAGTGTTGGCAATGGCGTTTTTAACAGTAATGGTGAATTTTCAAAGTATGATGCACCCCCATATGGCTTTGTAACACAATTAAACATAAAAGCTAAACCAGAATTAGAGATAAATATCAAACTTTTCCCGTTTTTCGCGAATAATTTAGAAACCTTTTGGCAACCCCATTTTGTCGATGACAATCAATTTGCTGAGGTTCAAAGATTCCTTGAACAAGAAAAATCAGAAACAAAAGAAATGACCGTAGGATTTGATCAAACCGAAAAATACTTCGCTTGGTGCCTGTCCCCCGTCGCTGTAACGCATTAACGTACCGGGGGACTGTCCCCCGCCACGTTAATGCACTAAATCAAAGAGAGGTGGATATTGCTTTGTCTACATTTATTCGTCCTGATTTCCGATTGCCTTTGGCCAGTTTCACTCAACAAACTCAACCAGCCCAACCTCTAAACCCTGATTTCTCCTTTAATCCCGACCTGCAAAAAATGACTTCAGGAAAACAACTCCTAGTTGATGACCTCCCGTTCCCAATCGAAGACCTACAAACTCATTATGAAAATGGCTATCTGCTCGCTCGCCAAGGAATCAAATTTATTAAGCCAAACCACCCTAGTTGTGTGCGTTGCGGAAATCAAGATCAAACGATGTTTGGCCAATTTCCATGTGCCCGTTGTGGCCAAGCGCAATGTACCTATTGCCGAAAATGTTTGATGATGGGTAGAATTAGTTCCTGTACTCAGCTTATTAGCTGGGCAGGCCCAACGCCACTGCCAGAGGCCCCGATAACTGCAACCGCACCATTGCTAGCTTGGAATGGAAAACTATC
>CALCRD010000334.1 GCA_937894355.1 uncultured Bacillus sp. | reverse complement strand
TGAATTAAATGTGAATTAAATGATAAGCTTGCCTCATTGGAGAACGAGAATCAATCAATTAGACAAAGCAAATGCTAGCCATAGTAAAAACAACAGAAATAGCAGCAAGCCTCCTCCCCTTCATATACGAGCCTGTAAACAATCTTGGGCAAGGCATATGGAACGGTTTTTACTGGAGCTAAAAACACAAGGGGCAGCATCTATGTCCCTGATAGACTTGGAAAAGCATTTGAAAAACATTATACGAGAATAATAGGAAGAGCAAAAAAACGAAGCAAAGAAACTGCTAGATCGTTTGATGAATCATGAAATACAAACCCTTGCTTTTATGTTTTTTTAACAATTCCTTTTTGCTCATAGCCTTGTAGAAAGAGATACTCACATGAGAAGTTCCCAAAAATATATGGAAATATTCAGACAAGCGTTCAGAAGGTTACCTTTGTACCTCAACAATAAGCAAAGCATCTAGCGCATTCGCAGGGGAACTGTTAAAAAGCCCCTGCGAATGCTGTTTCATTTTTGCCAATAATATCTGAGTAATTACGATCTATTTATTGGGAAAGTATCTTTAATATGCTTTTCACTAAAAATAGCTTAATAAAATTTAACTTGATAGATACGAACACCAAATCCTTCGATCTGGTCCCTGAAGCCATTTTCAAGAATTTGAGCTGAATCAGAACCCAAAATTACATTAGGCCTTTCTCCCATATTAATTGTCAGCAACCCTACTTGAGATGTAGCATTAACCGCAATAATATCAATTACTTTTATAACCTTGTCACATTTCTTTTTTTTAACGAGGTATGCAATTGAACCATCTTCACTAACTCCCATTTTTTGTGTAGGCCAAAATAATATAGGCTCTATTTTTCTTATTTCCTCCGAAAGCACTTTCAATTCTGCCCATAATTCTGGGTGAGTATTAGGTAAGAATTGACCATACCCAGCATAAGTAAAATGAAGAATTCCTTTAGCATCACTTGCTAAAGCAAGATAAACCATTGCACGCATTTCAGCGGTAGCTGGTGGTCGCTGACCTCGCCAGGCAAATGACTGCAAAGTGGCGAAAAGTGTTTTATCAGGTTCATCTTCAATCGCTTCATTTGCGGTTTGACAAGCCTCATACACTTTGAACAACGGGTTATTTGGTACAGGATATGGATCCGGCATTATAATATCCACACCATCTATGAATTCCCTAAAACGTGGCGGAGAGCCAAAAGATGTGGTAACCGGACGAAATGGATCTATCTCTTTTACGGCCTTGTAGATCTCGAAAAAATCTCGACGGTGAATTCCTCGCAAGTCTGGTTCGTCATAAATGTACCACCCCAACAAAGCAGGATAAGTCTTCCAACGTTGAACTGTTTGCTTGACTATTTGAACATTATCATAGCCAAAACAAATAATAACCTTCACTCCCAAACTTTCAGCAGTTGTCATAAATTGTTCTGTTACACGAGAGATGTCTAATTCAACAGTATTAATACCGGCTGCAGCAACTTGATTAAGCATACTTACATCATTGACATCATAAAGCCCAAAAGGAAAAAAGGGGTGATCGTTTACCAATAAGTTACCAGCTTCATCAAGATAGCGGGGAATTGGAAATGGTAATGTTAATTTCTCTTCCTTTAGTGGACCATCGCTTTCCTCCAAGCGTAAAGCATCAAACCAGGCTGTACCTTTTGCCAAGTTCAGATAGCAATATACTTTAATTACACTACGGTTTCCACTATTAAAAGCAAGGCTGATTTGTTCCCATTTTCCGCTAAGAACAGGCTTATCAATAATTGTATTGCCGTTTTGATCGCCGATAAAAAACTTTGCTGGTTCCCATCCAGGCTGGCCTTGTTCGATCACCCTTTTCGCATAACCTGTGAGCTTATACCACGTATTAGGTTTAACAGCAACATTTTTCCAAACTGCAGAATAAGTATCTTTAAGTTGATGTTTTATTCTTAGGGATGCAGTCCCTTCATACTTTTCTCCTTGATCACAGACTACTGTCCCAGTTTCCGAACCTTGGAAAACGTCATAGAACCATTCAAGAGGCAATTGGGATGCGTTGTACTGTTCAAACCCTGGATTACCCAACAAATTTGTACCTTGATCTTTTTCCAAGACCAAAGCATCAAACCACACTGTACCACTACCCAAATAAAAGTCACACTTTACCTTTATAGCAATACGATTTCCGCTGTTAAAATAAATTCTAAATTGTTTCCAATCAATCTCTGTAACTAGCCAATCAGTGATTGTAACTCCCTGTGGATCGCTAATTACAATTTGAGCGGGATGGCTATTGCCTTGGTTTGGATTTAGTTGTTCCGTTTTACCATAACCTGTGAGTAGATACCACTGATTAGGCTCTACAGCTACTGTTTGCCAAACTGAACTATAAGTCGTCTGGTTTAAATGGCTTATTCTCAATGATGCTATCCCTTTATATTTAATTGAGCTATCGCAAAGTATTGTGCTATTCTCTTGCCCTTCGACATTGCCGTTCCATTCAAGAGGCAAAAGGGAGGAGTCATACTGTTCAAAATCAGGATTTTTTAGGATATTTGCATTACCCATTGTATTTGCTAACATCCCAACGCTTATTAAGAGGAATAGCTTTTTGATTGATTTTCGCATAGTATTTCTCCTCCCGGATTAATCCTCGTTGCTTCTCGCTGTTTCTAAATTCGACATGTGCCTTGAAAAAAGCAACATCCCATTCAGTGTTCTTTGGCAGGGTTTCAGGGTAGACTCCCCAAATATAAATAGCCGCGAGTAAAAGGGGGTGAAGATGATGCTTTTAAACCCAAAGACACTGAAAATGCGATTGCCCTCGAAGCTCAGAAGGTATTCACTATCGCACAGCGAAAACGGTTCGTAAGGATCAACGTACCCAACACTCTTCTTGGGGTACAATCAGCCAAATCAATTCATGGGTAAAAAGCAAAGATAGCAGGCATACCTGTAATCTTAATAGACCCCCGCAATACTTCAAGAACATCTCCTCTCTTTGGATCAGTGGATAAAAAGAATAGGCACAGGCGAGATAAATCCCCTTGTCAAAGCTGCGGGGGTACATTGCTCCAGTCGAAAATGTAGCTTCATTAATATAGCTGATAAGGCTATAGAGTCAGTAGCGGTTGTTGTCGGCCAACTAAACTTAGGGATTGGTTTTCAGTTACTAACAAGCCACCGCCTTTAGCCGTGGGTAGCTGACTTAGAAAGTTATCCGATAAACTCGTGTGCCATAACCCTCAATATTATCAGTTAACTCTTTTTTTTCGACTTGATATTTTGCTTCAGTATTAAGTAAGTCGATGATTTCTTTCGATTGCAGAGGAAGTTCCAGTTTAAAAGCGCTTGCCTTCTCTGTAGAATTAACAGCAATGATGTAGTTGGTTCTCCCTGCCTGTTTAATCTGGTAAGCAATCGCCTCATCATCAGTAATTCTAATGTTGCCTGGAGGTAATGCTAAGACTTGCTCAATCTGCTTGATCTCATGAGCTACTTGCTTCACGCAATCCCAAAGTTCAGGCAAACTTTCTGATAAGGGATACGGTATGTTGCCAAAATCAGTATTCTTTACCACGGCCGCTCCATATGAATAATATAAAATTCCTTTAGCTCCCCCAACTAGAGCCAGATAAGTCATCGCCCTTAATTCTAAACCAGATGGTGCTCGTCTATCAGCGCGTTCCCAGGCTTGAAGCGTGGCAAAAAGAGTCTTAGCAGGTGAATCAGCGATAGCTTCATTTGCTGATTTGCAAGCACTAAATACTTTTACTAGAGGGCTTGTTGGTACTGGATATGGATCCGGCATGATAACATCTACACCGTCAACGAAATCACGAAAACGTGGAGGCGCACCAAAAGACGTAGTAACTAGATGAGCTGGGTCTATCTCTTTAACAGCCTGATAGATGGCAAAAAATTCCTTGCGATCAATTCCTCGCAAATCTGGTTCATCGTAGATATACCATCCTATTAAAGCAGGGTAATCTTTCCACCGCATAACAATGGCTTTCACTGTATCCAAATCCCTATCACCAAAACAAATAATTACCTTCATCTTTAACTCTTCAGCAGCGATCATAAATTCCTCAGTTACAGCGGATATGTCTAGTTCAGCAGTATTGATACCAGCTGCAGCATTCTCTTTGAGCATATCAATATTAGCAATATCATACAGGCCAAACGGGAAAAAGCTTTGCCCATCAACTAGTAAATTGCCATTAGCGTCAGTATATTGGGGAATCTGAAATGGTAGTACTAATTCTTCTTCTACAAATGGTCCATCCGTCTCCTCTAAGCAGATATTATCAAACCAAACAGTACCAGCTCCCAAATATAAATAACCATACACATGGAGAAGCTTCCGGTCTCCACTATTGAAAGAAATCGTTATCTTCTGCCATTCCTCGCTTAAAATAGGTTTATCAATCACATAATTTGATTTTTCATCGCCAATAAAAAACTTAGCGGGTTCCCATCCAGGTCTGACATCTTTAAGCACTCTTTTCGCATAACCTGTAAATAAATACCACGTATCGGGTTTAACAGTAACCTTCTGATAGATCACGCTATAGGAATCCTTATACTTCTGGGTAATGCGTGCAGATACTTTCCCTTCGTATTTATCCTCTTTATCAAGGGAAATAGTATTCCTTTCATTTCCAGCAAAGATATCACATATCCATTTGGCGGGCAAATTGCCTGATTTGATTTCTTCAAAGCCGGGGTTATTTAATAGATTGGCAGCAAATGTTATTCCTACCCATGACATGAGAATAAATGCTATAACAGCTATACCAACAAGCCTTTTTTTAATCATCATCATCATTCCTCCCATAAGTGATTATTCAAAGTTAATCCTTGCTTTTGTCCGCAGCTAAGCCCTTCATATACTGTCGGTTAATATCCTTTGCAACTTGTTGGGCCGACTTTCCCTTCCCAATAATTTCTATAAAACCGTTATTAATAACTGTATCTAACTTAACCATTTCTACATTTTCAATAATACGTGCACGTCCCCTCCGGTTAATTGTCCTAACACCTGCTTCCTTGATTGCCTCCAAGGCCACATACGCAGAAGGTGAAAATCCCTCCATTTGTTTAGGATCGGAACCAAAGTCCCGGCAAATAGGAATTGCACCGTTTTCTGCTAATATTTTTTGAATATCAAGATTCAGCATCCAAAGGTTAAACTCTTTTGTCCATTTCTTGTTTAGTTCAGGTTTATTTTTCCAAATATAACCATTGGCTCCTGGAGCAACTAACACGACCTTTTGCTGTTCAGGCTTATCGTTTCCAGGAAATGGCATAAAACCCCATTCAAATCCGTCAGGCACTACATCCTTCATTTCATTCGCAATCCAGGTCCCATTAGGAATCATTGCTGCTTTATTCTGTAAAAACTCCATCTGCGACTGCGTATGATCAAAACTTATCGTACCAGGATGGAAATAACTTTTGTGGGCAAAATCCTCCATTCGTTTTAACATGGTCAAAAAAGACTGGGAGATAAAAACATTGGGCTTTAAAAAATATTCGTCGTTCCTATATTTATCGCCACCAACTTCATAAGGGATTGCCCACCAAGCATACGTAAAGTAATTTGGATACTTTCCGGCCATCACCATAGGCCAAATACCTTTAGCCTTGATTTTAGCGCAGAGATTCACGAATGCGTGCCAGTCTTTTGGTTTTTCGTCCCAACCATTGTCACGAAACATTTTTTTGTTATAATATAGACCCATAACCATCATTTCTAGTGGTGGTGTATAAATATGTTCATCTGAGGAAAGATACTCTCTCCGCTCGATTAAAACCACATCTTTGACTTTTAAATGGGGTCGATCGTATAACGTTCTTTCCCACAGATCATCTTGTTGTTCTAATTTTCCCGCCTTTACAAGCGCAGGGAGATCGTATACACCATAAAACCAATCATACATTTCGTCATCATTACCAGTTTGAAAAAGCGGACGGATAATATTTCCATATGATGCTAAACCACTATCAATCCAACGCACATTAATTTTTACATTTGGAAACCTCTTCTGGAATGTTTCTATCCCATATTGAAAATATTCTTTTCCATACCCTTGCATAGGAAAAATCATATTTAAAGTAACCTTTTTATTCTTGGGCAAACCATTTTCCGGATAAACTCCCCCCCCATCAACTTGCTCTCTTTTCTCTCCTTTCTCTGATTTTTGGGGGCCACAGCCGATAAAAAACGATCCAAAGAAAACCAAAACGACAATTGACAGAATACCAGCTTGCATTATTTTGAGACTTCTCATTTTGTACCCCCCTTGATATTATTACCAGCTTTTTTTACGCCTGTAGGATGCCTGAGTGATTCAAATTTAGCCCCAATTTCCTAAGTTCACGCTATTATCTTTGCTTTTTTCTCTTTTAAGAGGTGAGATCCTATTACCCCATCTCTTCTTTAGCCTTTCAACGCACCAATATTAAGATTCTGCGTAATGTATTTCTGGAAAACACTATAGACAATAATAGTAGGAATAATCATCATCACAAACCCAGCAAATAACGTGACCCAGTCTGCTCGGTACGTCATAGACTGCGCCATAGAATAAATAGCAACCGAGAGTGGATACTTCTCTGGATCGCGGATTAATAACAGTGGATTAATAAAGTCATTGTAAAATCTCATGAAATTAAACACATTTATTGTCAACAATCCAGGACGTGCTAGAGGCAAACCCACATACCAAAAGGTTTGCCAATAGGAAGCCCCATCGATATACGCTGCTTCATCTAATTCTTTTGCCTGTCCCTTCATAAAGGCCACTAAAATTAAAGTGTTAAAAACAATTGGCTGAGCCGCGTAAAACAGCATTAAACCGAATAAACTATTTAACAAATGCAACTTCTGCATCAAAATATAGCTTGTAACCATTGTATTTAGGCCGGAGATGAAATAGCTTCCAATAATATACCAATATATTACATTCCTTAACCGAAAATCGAACCTGGCTAATGTATAGCATCCCAGCCCCACAATAACAGTATTGAGCAGCATAGAACCCACAAGCAGAACCAGCGTATTAAGAAAACTGTTGCCAATCCCCAATTGCAACCAAGCACGAGTATAATTTTTCCATTGTAAAATACTGGGCCATTTCCAAGCACTTAAGAAAAAATCTTGATTTGTCTTCAAAGATGTATACAAAACCCATGCCAATGGCAGCAAAATTACTATGGCCCAAATAATGAGCAACGTTCTGATGACGATATCAACACTTTCAAGTCGTCTTACCATACCCGGATTATCATGTACTATAACTGCTGATTTAGCCATTTAAATTCCTCCAACATAATAATGGCATTAACCCTGTTTATCCACCAATCTCTACGGATTCTCTACGATTCATAAAGCGAAAAGCAAAAGCACTAATCATTCCTAAGCTAAAAAATAACAAAAGTCCGATCGCTGCTGCATAACCAAAAGCAGCAACAGCTGTTTCTGTCCCAAAGGCAATCTTATACATATACGTCCCTACAACTTCAGTAGCTCCAGCAGGCCCACCGTTGGTCATAACTAAAATGATATCAAACAAACCAAACAAACCTATGATAGCGAAAAAGATCATCGTTTTCATTGTTTCCCAAATTACTGGAACGGTAATGTAAAATAGCTTTACTGTATCCGTGGCACCATCTAGTTCTGCAGATTCATATAAACTTACTGGAACTGATTGAATTGCTCCCATAAAAATCAGCATGTTCGCTGCCCATCCTCCCCAAATCATGGGTATAATTATTGCCCAGCGAGCTGTATTAGCACATGTCAGCCAATATAACTCTCCTACATTTATGCCAATAAAGTTTAAAACAGCATTAAAAACACCATAGCGACCATGAAAGGCAAACTGCCACATTAAGGCGGTTATAACAGATGGCAGGATCACTGGGAAATAATAAAGAACTCGATAAAAACTGTTTTCTGGATATGGCTTATTTATTAAAATGAAAGCCACTATTAGGCCTGCTAAAAAATTGATGGGGGTTACAATTATCCAATAAAACAAATTGTTTTTAAGAGAGTTCCACAACATTGAATCCTGAATCATTGAAATAAAATTTTCTAAGCCAACCCATTTAGGGGCAGTTACGCCATTAAATTCTGTGAATGGATAATAGAACGACGTAATTTTAGGGACTACCAGAAAGATAGTATAGAAAATTAACAATGGCGCTAGACTAGCGAGGATAAAAACCATTCTGCTTTTATCCCCCCTGTTGCCAATAGAGTCCACTCTTTTTTCCCTCCTCTCAAAATTCCACTCTCGCACTGAATCTTTATGTTTGTCTTATTATCAACTTTGGAAGCAATACCTTATCAACTTCCTGATGATCAGATTGAATAAGGCCAAGTTTCCTAATTAAAAGCTCAGTGGCAAAGCTACCCATCTCATAGCCTGGCACATGAAAAGTTGTAAGAGACGAATCAAGAAGATAGTCTCCTATACCCACTACCATTAATTGCTCAGGTATTAAAACGCCTCTTGACCGGGCCTCCTTAATGGCCCCTGCAGCAAGCATATCTTCATTAGCCAAAATAGCATCAGGGGGCGTTGCATTATCGAAAAGCAATCGAGCCATTTCTTTCCCACTTTCCTCCCCATAACGCCCAGCACAAAAGTATCGATCCTCGCCTTTTAGCCCAACAGCTTTTAGGGCATCTAGAAAAAAATGGGCCGTATGCTTTTTAGGCATTTCGGAGACATAACCTTGCAGGAATGAAATCCGACGTCTCCCTTTTTGGAATAGATACTCTACACCTTGTTTTATTGATGCACCTAGATCTATAACTACTCGACTATAATCGTAGCCTATCAACTTATCTATATCTGTACCAAACTGAATGAAAGGCAATTTACTTTCGCACAAAAAAGCAATTGTCTCAAAGGAGACATTATCGTCAACTAGCAACCCATCCACTTGCTTTTTTTCTACTATTTCCTCCACTGAAAATGCTTTACTATTCTTCGTCCCAGTTAAAGCAAAAAGAACAAGATTATAATTATATATACTTAGCTTTTCGTTGACACCTTTCAATATCCGATTCAGGTAAGGTAAACCAACAAATGATAATTCTGAAACTACCATCCCTATCTTAAAACTTTTATTAAATTCAATTCCCTGAAGCCCTATTAAAGGAGAAACAAAGGTTCCTCTCCCCTGTTCTCGAAAAACAATTTTTTGTTTTTCCAACTCCTCCACTGCCTTAATAGCTGTATGACGAGAGACTTTAAATTCTGCAGCAATTTCTCTATCAGACGGAACAAGGTCGTTGGATTTTAACTTTCCGTTTTTAATTCTTGCGATAAGTTCATTACTAATTTGGATATACTTTGGTTTTGTTGAAGATTTCATAGCTACCTCCACTATAAGGGAATAACCATATCTACTACGTCTATTCTTTTAATGGTTAACTGCTCTTCGCTAAAGGTGATGCTTTAAATGTAACATATTCTAGAAAGCATCGTTCTTTCTATCTTCCCCTCCTTTTGGAATAGATAATGTCAAATTTAAAGTAATTCAAAAGTCAATACAGCTTAAATACTTTTGAAGGCCAGCAACAATCAAATGGGATTCTAGGACAAGTTCCAACTAGCGCTAAACTCTCCTCAAACCTGAGCAGGTAATAATTTCAACCCCGTGTTTCTCAAGTTGATCCAAAAAGAGGTTCATACCCAATAAGTCACTGGCGATCTGTCCTGCATTGATTAGTTAATATGATTTTCTTTAGCTTTTTCGCGATGCTGCTCACTAATATGCAGGCTCACAATGGTACCCACACCACAGTTAGCTAAGTGAGTGAAAAGCTCCTTAGAACCACCTGTACCACCCGTCATATACACAAAGGCCTTACCAGCGCGCTGTTTTTTATCACCAGTTAAAAGATTCACCCCCATTTTCTGCTGAGTAGCCATTTGATATTCCGGCTGTTCAAGGAGAATGTCCATCCCATCACCTACGGTACGGGGTCGAGCCAAATCAAAAATACGCTGCAGAAAGGTGGTAACCATATTATCTGCTGGTGTATGGCAAGGAATAAAAGGATAACCCAACAGGCGAGTCGCATCCACAGCACGATTATGGTTAAGGGGCATAAAAGTTCGGGTCACTTCTGCGATCCGCTCCTCGAGCAGACCCTCGGCAATAGCAATGGGAACACCAAAGCGGGAAAGAATTTCCTTTTGCATCTCCATCACTTCGGCAAGACCTGCTAGGGCTTTGCCCACTGGATGATTGGAGAGGATCAAATCTACCCGCTGCCCACGCCTTGCTAACTCTTCTGCCAAAAGCACCTCGCTAATTTCCATATCAATCCCAGTGACTTTTTACGTCCTCATCACCTTGACCGTATAAAATACGAGTATCGCTATAGGGATTAGTAAGGCGTTCTTGATCATAATATATCTGCTCCTTTGCTGACAGACTTCATATTCCTAACGTGCCTTGGCGAGAGCAGCAGCAACTTCTCTCTCCCCTGGGATCAGCTAACATTCCCAGTTCAATGGTCAGTTCATAAATTTCCCTCAATATCATACAGGCCACTCCTGATAGTTGTCATCAAATTTTCAACTAACGTTCTGTCCGATGAAATACAGAGCTAGCCTTTGGTATTGAGGGCACAGGTTAAATAAAATCGCAGAAATGGTTACCTCTTAAAAGCACCTGCTTTCGCTGCTTCTAACTTCTCGTTTGACCAAATAGGTAGCAGCTCCCTCCCATCATGTCTCACGTACGATCAACTCTGGGAGCAACACTCTTTCCAACTTAATATTTGATTCTTGCTCGGGCTGCAGTTTTTGGATTACAAGCTGAGCAGCTTCACTCCCCATCTCATAGCCGGGAACCCTAAAGGTGGTAAGAGACGAATCTAAAAGATAATCGCCCAAGCCAACCACCATCAACTCTTTAGGAATAAAAATCCCCTGTTCTCTTGCCTCTTTCACGACCCCTAAGGCTAACATATCCTCATTTGTAATAATTGCATCTGGACGCTGCCTATTCTCAAAGAGTTCTTTAGCCATTACCTTTCCACTTTCCTCACCATATTTACCGTGGCAAAGGTACTCTTTTTTTACTTCTAAGCCAAAAAATTGCATTGCCTCTATAAAAATACGCACACGGTTATCTTTCGGTTGATCCGAAATATTGCCTTGTAAAAATGCTATTTGACGCCTCCCCCTTACAAATAAATGTTTTACAGCCTGATAAATAATTGTTTCCATATCTATTACTACTCTACTGTAGTTGTAACCTTCTATCTTTCCTACATTACTACCAAACTGAACAAAGGGAAATTCTTTCTGACAAAGAAAAGCTATACTCTTAGGAGAAATATTATCATCAATAAGGAGGGCATCAACCTGCCTTTTCTCCACGATCTCTTCAAGCGAAAATTTCTTGCTATCCTGGGTACCTGTAAGTCCAAAGAGAACTAAATTGTAACTATAGATACTCAGTTTTTCGTTAATACCTTTCAGCACCCTGTTCAAATATGGCAGACTCACAAAGGCTAGATCCGAAATTACAACACCAGTTTTATATGTCTTTTTAAATTCAATACCCTGCAGAGCGGTAGGAGGGGAGACAAAGGTACCCTTTCCCTGTTCTCGAAAAACAATTCCTTCCTTTTCCAGCTCCTTTACTGCCTTGATTGCTGTATAACGGGAAACAGCAAATTCCTCTGCCAGCTCGCGGTCTGAAGGAATTGCAGCATTTGCTTTCAACTGCCCCGATTTTATTCGAGCAACCAATTCGTCTCTAATTTGGATGTATTTTGGTGTATAGCTAGTTTCCATGTTATTTCTCTCCCTACAACAGTTGTTTTACCAAATTATCTTCATAGACCTCTAACTTATAAATAATTCAAGTTCTTCCCGTTGCACAGGTATTGGCAACCCCGTTCGTATTGATCTAATTGCTAAATCCGATAAATAAGTGGCTCTGGCCCCCCTTGCCTCATCTATTGGCGCGGGTTTATCTTCAATTATTGTCTCTATAAAAAGATCCAACAATTGTTTATGACCCTTGTCAGCCACTAATCGTGGCCAAATCCCAGTCTCCAACACCTTCCTTTGTGCAAGTTCACGCTTAGCGAGATAACCGGCCATACCTTTAGCTGAGATCTCCTCTAAATCGTCAAACTGAAGTGGATATGTACGAATGATAGGCTCTCCTCTACCATAGACAGCAGTTTCAACAAAGAATTCATTCAAAAATAGTTTTCCACCTGCTGTAAGTTCATAACGCTCTTTGGGATAATCGAAAGTTCCACAAACAGAGAAAAGAATATTTGCTATGGAACCATCTTCAAAATCCACCAAAATACTATGGCTTAGGCGCGAAGAGCCAGTAGCGAAAATTCTTACTGGTCTACTACCAATCAGCCAACAGGCCAAATCTAAAAAGTGGCAGCTCTCGCCGATGATCTGACCCCCTCCCCGCTGGGGATCCAAGTGTACCGTGCGATAGGACTCAATCTCATCATTGATCGTAATCACAAGGTTGGTTGCATTCTCCTCATAGAGCTTAGGAAAATTTTTGCTCCTAGGGGTGCGCCATGGTGATACCACAGGGCTCGTTCTTTGTTTGTCTAGTTCCCTTTTCAATTCCTGCATTGATGGTGACATGGGCCTGTTATAATCCACACAGAGCTTAATGCCACTATCCCTTACCATCCGTAAGATCCTACAATTCTCTTTTTGCGTCATCGCCATAGGTTTCTCAATTAAGATGTGCTTGCCATATTTTGCTGCCTGTTCCACAAGTTCCAGATGGGCACTATGATCTGTAGCCACAATCACCAGATCTAGAGCAGGCCTTGTAAATACTTCATTATAATCAGTTGT